>JAYVMG010000628.1:0-15509 GCA_043759095.1 Acidobacteriota bacterium
AGATCGCTGGAAATCTTGTTGTAGCCGGTCGCGAAATGGTCGTGCCAGAAGAGGGTCATCTTCTCCTGCAGCGGCCGGTTGGTGTGGAGCATCCGGAACAGCCACCGCTGCCGCGCGTCGCTGATGTTCGAATTGGGCGAGAATGCCCCAGACGCCGCGGTGACACCCGCGTAGCCGGATGCGCCGAGCTTTCCATCGACATCGTCGGCGACCGTCTGGTAGTTGGTCAGCAGGTCAGCCGCCTGTTCCACCGACGACAACCCCTTCGCCCACGAGATTTCGTCGGCTCGCGCGCCGAAGCCAACGCGGCGGAACAAATGTTGAATCAAATGGTCAAGGTCTGCCGCCATAATCCTGCTTCTGGAAAAGTGGTGCCGATTCTGTAATCGAGATGTTGATTCTGGTTATTGCGACGATGAGTGGCTGGTTATGATAGTCAAAGCGCCCATGCTGAAGTCACTAAGTATTTTCTCCCTCGCGCTCGGCGCGCTCGCCCTTGCCGGTTGCGACGGCGGACACACTCCATCACATCCCAGCAATTTGGTGACCGAACTCCGTGTCGTGCATACCGATCCCGCGGCGGCGTCGACGGTCACCACGTGGCGGTGCGCGACCGGGGGCATTTTCGCCGGAGCCGATTGCACACCGGCCACGCTGCACGTCCTGGCTGGTGCGGCAGCCACCACGCCCGGCGCGCCAGGGGCCCTGTCGTTTTCAGTGAGCGGGAGCACCGTGCTCCTCACGTGGACGGGTGCCACCGCGGCCACATCGTATGTCGTCGAGGCCGGATCCGCCAGTGGTCTGATCGATCTCGCAAATTTCGATACCGGCAACGCGGCGGCGACGCTGACCGTGACCGGTGTGCCGGCCGGTTCGTATTTCGTGCGCGTGCGCGCGAAGAACAGCGCCGGTTCCGGTGCGGCGTCGAACGAGGTTGTCGTGGTCGTCGCCGGCGGCGCATGCACGACGGCGCCAGGCGCGCCGGGCGGTCTTGCGGCTGTGGCGAACGGCACGTCCGTCACCCTCTCGTGGACCGCGTCGACCGCCGGCTGTCCGCCGACCGGTTACGTCATCGAAGCGGGTTCGACGTCCGGTCTGTCGAATCTGGCCAATTTCAACACGGGTTCGACGGCCACCAGTTTTTCGACAAGCGGCGTTGGGTCCGGCGCCTACTTCGTGCGCGTGCGCGCGGCGAATGCGGGCGGTTCGAGCGCCGCGTCGAACGAGGCGACCTTCACGAGCTCATCGTCGCCACCCACGCCGTGCATCTCGCCGTCAGTGCCAGGCAGCCTGACCGCCGCTGTCAGCGGTTCAAGCGTAGCGTTATCGTGGGGCGCGGCGTCCGGTTCGCCGACGTCGTACATCGTCGATGTCGGAACATCCTCCGGCGCGTCCAACGTGGCTTCGCAGAACACGGGAAGCACGGCGACATCGCTGACCTCGACCTTGTCGCCGGGCACCTACTTCGCGCGTCTGCGATCCACGAACGCCTGCGGAACCAGCGCCGTCTCGAATGAGGTGACGTTCACGATTGCCGCGGCGCCGTGCGCCGCGCCGTCCGCGCCGGGAGGGTTGACAGCGTCCGCATCAGGCGCCACTGTGACCTTGTCCTGGTCCGCTCCCGCGGGTGCGCCCACCTCGTACCGCGTCGAGGTCGGCGCCACGGCGGGTGCGTCGAACGTCTCGTCAGCCGACACCGGCAGCGCGGCCACATCGGCCAGCCTGACGCTGGCGGCAGCCAAATACTTCATCCGCGTAAGAGCGGTCAACGGCTGCGGCACGAGTAGTGCGTCCAATGAAGTGACGGCGACCACCACCGCCCCAGCCGTGCCTGCGGTGATTACCATCGCCAACGGTGTCGCCAGCCCGAAGAACCTGATCATCAGCCAAGGGACACAGGTGACGTTCGTCAACAACGATGCGAACGTCCACGAGATGGTGTCGGATCCGCACCCGGAGCACACCGATTGCCCTGAAATCAATCAGGTTGGGTTCCTGAATCCCGGGCAGAGCCGGCAGACCGGCAACCTGAACATCGTGAGGGCCTGCGGCTTTCACGATCACGGCAACGCCTCGAGTACCGGCCTCCAGGGCACGATTACGATTCGCTGACGCCCACCTGAACGAACGCTTCACCGGCGCTGTCAGGGGCCGTCGCGCGCCGCCGTGGTGTTTTTGGATCACCTCGAGATCACCGAAAATATTCTGATGTCCGATCCCTGATCGGGTTGCCTGTCAGTTGACCGGTGAGGGTCACGGCACGCGCGGCAGTGTGACGCGAAATCGTGTCCCGTGGCCGGGCGTGCTATCAACCGTGATCTGACCGCCATGGACCTCGACGATGCGTTTGGCGATGGCGAGTCCGAGGCCCGTCCCGCTGGTACTGGCGCCCGCCGTTGATACCCGGTAAAAGCGATCGAACAGATGCGGCAGGTCCGGCGCGGGAATGCCGATGCCGGTATCGGTCACGTCGAGTACGGCGTCCGCCGCGTCGCTCCGGAGCGCAAGGGTCACGCGCCCGCCGACCGGTGTGTATTTGATCGCATTGTCGCCGACGTTCAGGATCATTTGCTTCAGCTTCTGGAAACTGCCGGCGACGTGGATGCCCGGCGCAATATCACCGTGAATGACGACGTCCTTCGTTTCGCCGAGCGCCTCGAGTATCTCAACAGCGTCCTCACACACGAGCGACAGATCGACGTCGGCGGCCATCGCGCCCTGCGCATCGGCGTCTGCGAGGCTGAGAGACTGCAATTCGGACACGACCGTGGACATGTCGTTTACTTCTTCGTCGAGGTCGTCGAGGATTGTGGTGAGCTCCGGACGCGAGCGCCGGGCCATTTCGATCGTGCCTTTCATGACCGTGAGGGGCGTCTGCAGCTGATGTGACGCATCAGCGGTGAAATCGCGCAGATCCTTGAATGCCTGCTCGAGCCGCGCCAGCAAACCATTGATCGTCCGCGCCAGTCCGCTCAGTTCACGGTCCGCCGGGCGCAGATCGACCCGCCGTGACAAGTCCGTCGCCTCGATCGACCGTAGCGTCGAATCCATGGCGTCGATCGGCGCCAATGCGCGGCGGGCAATGATCCACCCTCCGAAGCTGGTCAGCACGACCACCACCGGAATCAGCGTGATCGACGCGATCGCGATGGAGTGCAACGTCGCCGGGACTTCACCCAGGCCGTTGCCGACCTGCACGTACGCGGCCGGTGTCCGGTCGATTGGGGTGCAGATGAACCGGACCGGGCCCGATCGTTCGAGGGTGACGGTGAAGAACTCTGGCGCGGTCAATCCCATCGTCACGGCATGGACCAGGGCCTCATGATGGCCGATGGTGGGCTCGGCCAGGGCGAGCATGGGCGAGCGGTAAATCAGCTCGCCAGAATCGTCCCGCACCATCAGCAGCCGGGGGGCCCCTTCCGATTCGCCGATCGCCGACGCGATGTGCGCCTCATCAAGCGGAACATCTTGCAGGAGACGTGCGACGCGGTCGGCGGTGGCGAGCAGTTCCGGATCGTGGTGCCGCGACAACGTCCCGCTCAGCCAGACGTACATCAGCAGGGCGAACGCCGTTAGTGTCAAGGTGACTGCGGCGACGTACCACGCGGTGAGTCTCGCGCGCAACGTGACGGGCGTGCTCATGAGGACTCGCTCTCGGGTTCGCGAATCACATATCCTGCGCCGCGCACCGCATGAATGAGCCTGGGCTCGTCGGCGCGTTCGATCTTCCGGCGGACGTGATTGATGTAGACGTCAATCACGTTGGTCAGCCGGTCCCAATTGAAGCCCCACACGTGCTCCGCGATCATCGTGCGGGTCACGACATGTCCTGCGTGGCGCATCAAGTAGTCGAGGAGTGCAAATTCCTTTTGCGTCAGGTCGATGCGGCGGTCGCCTCGCTTGACGAGGCGGGTGATCGGATCCAGGGTCAGCGTCCCGACCGACAATGCGAGGAGGGCCGCCGGCTGGCGGCGCCGGAGCAGCGAGCGCACGCGAGCGCTCAGCTCGCTGAAGGCGAACGGTTTCGTCAGATAGTCGTCGGCGCCGAGTTCGAGTCCCTTGACGCGGTCACCGACAATTCGTCGCGCCGACAAGATCAGAATGGGGAGGTCACTCCCAGACGCACGAAGCGCGCGACACACCGCGAACCCGTCCATGCGGGGCAGCATGAGGTCGAGGATCACCAGGTCGTATGTGGTCCGCGCCGCGCGCTCGAGCGCCTCTTCGCCATCCCGGGCGATGTCGACGATGAACGACTCTTCACTGAGCCCGCGATGAATGTACTCGGCGAGCTTCGGCTCGTCCTCGACCACCAGCAGTCGCATCGGGTGTGCCGGAGTTCCTACTGGCCGGCGTTCAGCTTCGTGACGGGCGCCGGCTGACGCGTGCCCGCCGCGCCGACCCATTCGCTGCTCGTGCCGTCGGCATAGCGCTGGTGCGCCTTCCACGGAATTTCCGTCCCCTCGCTCGGGTTCTTGGCTGTGAAGGTGAACTCACGGTTTGCGCCAGGCTCAATGGCGATCGTCCAGGTGATGGACACGATGCGGCCGCCTTCCCGCTTCGTGTCTGCATTGACGCCGTCCACCGGTTCGACGCTGTCGACCATCACGCCTTGCGGTATGTCAACTTCAACCGATGTCGTCGCGACCTTACCTTCGGTCGGCACGCGGACGATGTATTGTTCGGTCGCGCCGGGCTTCGACTCGCGCGGTCGCACCGATACGTGAGCCTGAGCGGCGGACGCAACCAGCATGAGCGCGAGCGAGGCGACGATGGTCCGGATCCGCATTGTCCGCTCTCCTTGGAATGGATGGGCGCCGTGTGCGCCAATCGTGAACATTAACTGAAACAGCAATTCGTTGGCAACGCGTGGACGATTCAGCTATTCATGATCAGGGGCAGCGAACTCAGTTCTGTTCAGCCGGGTGTGGCAGCAGGTCCTCCATCGCCGTCATAACCAGCCATTCGTAAAGCCTGCCCGCCGCAGGCCCGCCAGGACGTAGGGGCACGCGCGCATCAGCCGCCAGAGCAAACCCGACCGGTGGTTTTCGCACATCAACACGACCGGACCGAGGTTGATCCCAAAATGGTAGGGCGACGTCCAGCCGGGGCTTGCATCGCTCTCGTGGGGAAAGGTCAGATTGAAGCTGCAGCGAAGGCAATACTCGCCCGTAATCTGTGGATAAACGTCCTGGAAATAGCGAACCGTCGGCAGCACGATCTCCGGAGCGAACGGGAGCGAGGCGACCACAGCCCACGGCGCGACGGTCCCGTCGTCTGGGCCATACGGCGCGCCGCGTGCGACGTAGTCAAAGAAGGGGCGCTCGATCCCGCGAACGCGCTTCGTCGTCCAGCCTGGGCCATCGCTCGCGGTCAGTCCCCAGAAGTCCTGGCCGTAGCCCGTGAATTCGAGAGGGTTCCGGATCGCGTATTCCTGCTGGACGTAGGTCGCGCGGCGGCTGTTTTCGCAGTAGTCGATGCCTTTGTCGCGCGCAAAGGCATCCTGGATCCCGCGGAAGTCCACCCAGGCGTGCGAGTACTGATGGATGAAGAGCGAACCGCCATAGAGAAATTCGTAGCCATAAATCTCCTTCCACTGATAGCTGGAGGTCCACGCCGCGTAGCTCTCCGCTGGCAGGGGATACGTCGGCGAGCCGAGGCCGAGCGCATACAACAGCATGGCCTCGTCGTAGCCTTCCCAGCGGTAGGGCAGAAAGCCTGTCTCGGGCTTCCACCCATGCGTGACCGTCGCTCCGCCGTTGCACGCCCATTTCCAGTCGGTGCGGCGGTAGAGCGCGTCGGCCGACGTACGGATCTCCCGTTCGGCCTCGCTGTCCTGATCGAAGTACACCGCGGCGGCCAGCATGCCAGCCAGAAGGAAACTGGTATCGACCGTCGACAGCTCGCACGGGCCGGCGCGCGCTCCGGTCGTCATGTCGAGGAAGTGGTAGTAGAACCCTTTGTAACCGGTCATCGCCGGCGCCGTTCCCTGCGGGCTGGTCCAGAAGAACCGCAACAGCGCCAGCGTTCGCGCGATCGCGTCGGCGCGGGTCATCCACGCCCGCTCGACGCCGACCGGATAGGCCGCCAGCGCGAAGCCGACAGCGGCGATACTCGCCGGCGCGCCAGGCTGCGTTCGGTCTGCCACGAGGCCGTTCGTGGGATTGGTCTCGTGAAGAAAGTACCCGAACGCGTGACGCTGCAGCGCGTCCAGCCTCGTTTCACCGAAGTCGGGTCGAATCACATGGTCCATAGACCGATCCATCATCGTCATTTCGGCGAGCCCTCGGGGAGATCGTCATAACAGGAAGGATGCGGCGGCGACCGAACCGCCTGAGTCGAGACGGCACTGGTCACGAGCAGCAACGCGAGGGCGGTGATTGTCCGGAGGGTCTTCATACCAAGCTCCGCATCGGAGACACAGCAAGTGGCGTGCCCTGGGTGCGCCGGTTACCAACCGAAAACGAGATAAAAATTTCGGTGTCAGCCACTCCGCCGTTCACCAGGCATGTGGAACAACGCCGCGATCGACTTCACGCTGGCATGTCCCGTGCTGCGTGGCTAGACGGTCACCCACTCACTCCATGGTCATTGACTGTGCTCAATGGAACGTTGGTGGTGGACCGGAATGCGAAATCGTTCCAGAGGAGAAACTATGACGGCCGCCGAAAGAGAACTGACCGATCGCAAGCCCCTCGAGAGGTGACAAGGTCCTGATCTCCTGCGTCACTGCGTGCGGCAAGTGCGATCTCTGCAGGAAGAGCATGTACTCTCACTGCCGGTACGGCGGGTGGATCCTGGGCAATACGATCGACGGCACGCAGGCCGAGTACGTGCGCATCCCGTACGCAGACACGAGTCTGTACCCTGTCCCGCCCGACGGCGACGAAGAAGCGCTGGTGATGCTCAGCGACATCCTGCCAACCGGCTGTGAGTGCGGTGTGTTGAACGGGCAGGTGAAGCCGGGCGACAGGTGTCGCCATCGTAGGCGCGGGGCCCGTCGGCCTCGCAGTGTTGCTGACCGCGCAATTCTATTCGCCGGCCACCTTCGGGATCTGCGAGGCGATCGTCGGGGCGGGCGGGCGGATCGCGAACGTCGGCGTCCACGGCATACCGGTCGAGCTTCACCTCGAGAAGCTCTGGGATCGCAATATCACCCTGACGACCCGCCTCGTCGACACGGTGACGACACCCATGCTGCTCAAGGTCGTTCAATCGGGCAAGCTTCAACCGCGCAAACTGGTGACCCACCGCTTCGCCCTGAGCGAAATGATGGAGGCCTACGACACCTTCGGGAACGCCGCGGCGGAGAGCGCATTGAAAGTCATTCTGCACACGCTCTGAGGGCTGGTGAGACTCTGATTGTCTCGAGTGTACTGTGGTCGCTGGCCGTTCTGCTCGCCGCGCTCGGCCTCTACTCCGTGCGGGCGCGGGCGGGACAATGTGATGTCGTATTGTCATGACATCAGGCCTGCTCGTGGCCCGGATCGAGTAGCGGAGTCTCTGATCCGCTCCTCATCCAGTTGCCCGACGCCTAGTTCTCTCACCGGCGCGTCATCGTCATCTGGCCGTTGGCGAACGACCCGGTGCACGAATTCGAGCCGCTGTAGGTGCCGGTCATCGTCATCCTCGTTCCGTCGACGCGCGCCAGGCCCGTGGCTCTCGCCGTACACCCGGACGACATCATGCTGTTGATCGGCAGGTCCATCGTGAACGTCATCTCGTCGCCGGACATCGTGCCCAAGAAGGAGCCAGGCATCCGGCCCTGCATGCCGGAGAAGCTCATTGAGCCCGTCAACGTGGACCCGCTCTGCGTAAGCGGCCACGTCATCGTCCCCATACCGGCCTGGCCCATCAGGCTGCCCGCGCCCATCGAGATGCTCGAGTCCACTGCGCTGCCGGCCCATGTCCCAGACATCGAGGCCGCCGGCCCGGATGGCGTCATCGGAGAGTTGTTGCCACATGCCGCCGCGAACCACGTCAACAGAACCACTGCGAATGCTCTTTTCATCTTGCCCCCTTCTTGACGGTCAGACCGACACTTTTAGTCTTCTCGTTATCATGTCCCTCGCTCGCACGGTCCCAGATGCTCAGTGCTTCATGCCGCCCATCTGTTTCATCATCGGGCAAGCAGCCATCGAGTCCTTCCCGGCCTGCATGTGCTCCATCATGTGGCCCATCATGCCCTGCTGCATTTTCATCATGCCCTCGCGCATCGTCCGGCGCTGTGCCACCATTTCGGTGACGACGGTGGCGGTCGCCGCCATCTTCTCGATGCCCGACGCGGTGTTCATCGTGGCGACGAGATCATCGAGCCGTTGATCGGCGGCCGTCATGTCGGTCATCATTTTCTCCCGCTCGGCCATCATGGCCTGGTCCTTGGCCGCCATGCCGGCGGGCGGCGTCACTTTGGCGGTCGCGACGTGCTGCTGATGAGGCGTCTGCGCGGCGAGCCCGGGGACCGCTGACATCACGACAACCGCACAGCCGACCATCATCGCCGTCACGCTATTCTTCATTCTCATGATTGACTCCTTCCGAGTTCACTAATCACCACACCTCACACAGCAGGGGCCGCACCATCCACTGTTGAACCTCGTTGAATCGCTGGCAGCACTGGCTGACAAGACGGCCTCGTGTGGACGGCTTGCCGTTCCTGGGGTAGCTCGCCGCCAACCATTTCGCCTTCTCTGGTCACGGTCGCTCACCGATACTCGACGACGCGAGCCATCCCGAGCTCCATGTGATAGAGGTTGTGGCAGTGGAACAGCCATCGGCCGGGATTGTCGGCAGTGAACTCCAACGTTGCGGTGTCCATGGGATTGAGCAGGACTGTATCTTTGGCGAACCCGGGGTGTGAGATGCCGGGCAACCTGAGAATGCCCGTGTGACCGTGGAGGTGCATCGGGTGCGGCATCATCGAACGGTTCGTCATCGCAATCTGCACGCGGGCGCCTTCGTGGACTACGAAGGGATCGGCATTCGGGTAGATCTGGCCGTTGATCGTCCAGCTGGCCGCGCCCTTGCCCATGCCCATACCGCTCATCCCGCCAGACAAGACGGCAGGAAGGATCAGAGACGCCGGACGAGAAGGCTCATTGAGAGAAGGTGATCGAAGGTCTTCATATCGAAGTGTGCGGCCGGCCTGCAGCTCTGGTGGCCATACGAACGGCGGTGCGACGTTGCGGTCGTATCCTGTGTAGACGAGCTGTCCCAGCGATACCGGAACCGCGCTGCCCCACGAACTTACCAGCAAGGGCCACGTGCCGGGGTTCGTCGCCGACACGATGACGTCGTACCGTTCGCCCATCCCGATCACCAGCGTCGATACATCAATCGGAAGCACCGGCTGTCCGTCCGCGTGCGTAACCGTGAGTGTGTGTCCGGTGAGCCCGACACGGAACGGTGTGGCGCTCGCCGCGTTGATCAGCCGAAGGCGTACGCGCTCTCCGCGTGTGACCGCGAGCCGAGAGGGGACGGTTGTTCCGTTCAATAGATACCCGGCGTACGCGGGACCGCCGCCGCCCATCATCCCGGCCGACACCCGCATCGACGCGAGCGCGGCTTCTGGCGGGATGGTCAGCCAATCGTCGAGGAGGACGACGTACTCGCGATCGATGCGGAGACGGTCGTTTTCACCGGGCTCCTCAACAAGCAATGCCCCGTACAGGCCGCGATCGAGTTGGAGGCCCACATGCGAGTGGTAGAAGAAGGTTCCGCTTTGCGGGACGTCGAACTCGTACGTGAACGACTGGCCTGGCTGCACCGCAGGTTGAGAAAGCCCGACGACACCGTCCATCGCCGGCGGTACCGCCAGGCCATGCCAGTGGATCGTCGTGGGCTGGGGCAGGCGATTGTCGAGCCGGATGCGCACGCGGTCGCCGCGCGTGAGTCGTATCTCGGGACCAGGCACGCGGCCGTCGTACGTCCAGGTCGGCCACGGCGTCGCTCCGACCTGGGGCGTAGCTTCGCGCGCGGTCAGCACGAACTCGCGGGTCGTGGTGTCGCCGAACGCAGCCGCCGCACGCGGAACCGCGAGCAGTGCGGCGGCGGCCAGCGTGTCGGTAAGAAACTGACGACGGTCAATGCCGGGTGACATGGGCCGCCTCAAAACCGGTACCCGAAGCCCACGGTCATCGTCGCACGCGTCAGCCGGTCGCCGTTCGCGAACACCACGAGCGCACGCACGTCCGGTCTGACGTAGAACCGCTCGGTGACGTCGAGGCGGATGCCGCCACCGAGTGTCAGTGCTGGATCCGTGAATGAGCGCATGCCCCACTGGCCATTCGCCGGAACCGACATCTGTCCAAGACGGTTCGCGTAGAAGGCCGACATGTGACTGCTGTTGAAGGTGGGCCCATTCCATCCCGTCAGGACGTTGCCACTGAAGCCGGCGCCGCCCGCCATCATGCCGAACCCCGACGTGTCTTGAATCGGGACCATCATCGTGCCTGGACCGAACTGCGATCCCATCGCGCCGAACATCGCTTGATTGCCGAGGTCGAAACTGGCGCGGTAGACGCCGCCGCCGATTGCGGCGTACGGCGCCGCCTTCGGACCGCGCGCGATGGTGAAGAGCATCGTACCGGTCGCTTCGAGCCCCATCTGGCCGCTTCGAGGCTGCATGATGGAGAGGCCGCGCCCTTCGACGGCCACGCGATCGGTGGCCTCGAAAGCAAGATTCAATCCGAGGCCTCCTCCCGCGTCCCCGGCGCCCGCTGCGAAACCACCGAGGAGGCCAACCGATGTTGGTCGTACCGGTCCTTGTGGCGCGGTCTGCGCGACCGCCGGTGTCACCGAAGCGAGAACCAACCCGAGGCCGACAAGTCGTGACAATCGAAAAGTCATGATGCGCTCCCAAGTGCAAAGATTCACAAACAGCGAATTCGTGACAGGCGACTATCGCGTCGATAGTCACGACGCGTGCCGCCGCTTGTCGGACCAGAAAACGCCTTTACTTGGGGAATCAGCCCGGGAATCACGCTTCCGAGCTGCCGAGAATTCGGCACTGGCGGACGGCCTGCGGCACATCGTCCAAAGGCACCCCGCCTCTGTTTCAAAACAGACAAACCGGAACACGATGTCCGATTCGAGCGCCGCGATCGATGTAGAAATGGTCCCGATCAAGGACGTGCTCGACTCGACCGGAGTTCGGCGCTGAAGGCGCGATCACTCAGGGGGGGGACGTACGGCGTGCGGACAACCGCTGGACCAGCGAGGTCAAGTCGGCCGGGTCGGTCACCGGCTTGGGGAGGAACGCCTCGGCTCCCGACTCTCGGAGGAACCGCTCACGATCATCAACCATGGCATGGGCGGTGGCAATAATGATCGGAACCTGTCGCGTCGATGGATCGGATTTCAGCGTCCGGCTCAGCTCGAGGCCGTCAATCGGTCGCCCTTGGAGGGAGGTCGCCTTCAACGAAATATCCATGATAATCGCGACCGTGTCGGCCGCACGGGCAAGTTGCAGCGCCTCGTCGCCGGATTCTGTGGCCGACACGACGTAGCCGTCGTGCTCGAGCACGTACCGGTAGAACTCCACGATCATCGCATTGTCTTCGACGATGACGACGCGCTTCATGATGGAGGGATGCGGGCACTCAACTGCCTTAGGCGATTCAGCAGGATCTCCGGATGTGCCGCGACGGCGGATTTCGACAGGAGATCGACGACCACAGACGACGACAGGAGATCCCGTTCGCTCGCGTCCCCTGGCGTCGGGTAATTCGTCAGCACGACAATCGGCAGACCGGCGCGGCGATGGTCGCCCGTGACGGCACGCAGCACGTCGTACCCGGAACCGCTCGGCATCCGCAGATCGAGAAGGACAGCGTCGCATCGTGACTGGCCGAGAAGCATGATGACTTCTCGACCGGTCCTCGCCTCGACCAGCTCGTAACGGGACGCCGGCAGGACCTGTCGTAGAAACTTGAGAACCAGCGGATCGTCGTCTGCCACCAGGAGGCGGAGCGTGGCGGAGTGTCCTGCCACACGGCCGAGCAATTGCTGGAACGCGGCGACATTCGTGGGTGTGTCGACGAGTGTGGCGTGTGCGGCGACGAATGCCATCTGCGAACGCGCCGCATCGGGCGCCGAGCGATCGACGAGCGCGACAATCGCTATTCTCGCGGCTTGCGGATCGCTGGTGAGGCGGACCAGGAGATCCACCCATTCGCGCGCGCCGCTTCCGCCGGCTGTGACATCGACGATGAGGACGTCGGGCCGATCGGTCTTGATCATGGCTCTCACGCCGTCGGCTGTCGCGCCTTCGCGCACCAGGTACCCGGCAGGGCCAAGAACGGTTCGAATGTGCTGTCGCGCGGTAGCGTCGTCGGCCACCACGAGCAATCTGGGTTGGCGGGCACGATGTGCAGGGTCTGGCGCAGCAGCGCCCGGCCGATCCGCCACCGGCAGCCACACGGAGGCGGTCGTCCCCTGAGCGAGGCCCGCCGACTCCACCCGAATGGTTCCGCCCATTTGCTCGACGAGCGCTTTGCTGATCGACAGGCCCAGACCCGCGCCCCCATGCTGGCGGGTATGCCCTTGATTGAGCTGATGGAACTTTTCGAATACCCGCGACTGTTCATCGACGGGAATGCCGATGCCCGTGTCCGTGACCGTGATGCGCACTCGGCGTGAACGGGACTCGTGATACGCCGCGACCCTGACGCGGCCCTGGTCCGTGAATTTCACGGCGTTGCCGGCGAGGTTCAACACAATCTGCCGAACGCGTGTCCGATCGGCCGCGACGGCTGGCAGGTCGCCGACGGCGTCGAATTCGAGATCCAACGATTTCTCGCGGGCCTGCACGGCAAGTGACGCCTCCACGTCCGCAAAGATATCCGAGACGATCACCGGCTCGATGCGCATGTCGAGGGGGCCCGCCTCAATTCGCGAGATATCGAGCACATCGTCCACCAGACCAAGCAGCGCAATGGTGCTGCTATGGATGTCCGCGACCGCGTCGCGACGCCCAGCTTCATCTGGGATGTACCCATCGATCAGCAATTTGGCGAACCCAATGATTGACGTGAGCGGCGTGCGCAGTTCGTGTGAGGTGGCCGCGAGAAACTGGTCCTTGATTCGGCTGGCCGCCCCTAGCTAGGGCGCGGTTTGACGTTGCGAGCCTCGTCATTGAGGCTGCGCAGCTGCTGCATGCTCCCGGCGAAGTACGTTTCGCAGATAAGGTTGAGATCGATGTTGATGATCCGACTAAGGCTCACCTTTAGTGTGGATCGCTCGGCCTCTGATACCTCGGCATCGATGACGCCACGCAGGAAGTCCTCGACGACGTACATCGCGCCAACGACGTAGCGCTGCGGCAGGCCGATCTGCACATGCCGAACGCCGATCTGGAGCCGTTCCTCGGCGTATGCAGCGTCGTACACGCCGGAGACGAGACCCCGCGGGCCCATCGCTGGAGCGTCAGCTTGAGACGGGCCATGTGCGCGGCGCCGCCCGCGAAGACTGCGGCGGCTTCGGGATGCGCGGGGATCTGCGCGTAAAAGCGCTCCGAGAGCTCGACGAGATGGGGCTCGACGAGGGGTGCGAGATCCCGCAACCGCGCGGCGTCATCGGCGGTGAAGCCGATATACCGTTTCAGTTCATCGAGCAGGGACTCGCCCGTCGTCTCAGAGGCCAGAATCTCTCTATTTGTATCTAGTGTCGCGTCCCTGAAGTTCGTTGGCAAAACCGGCTGACCTTGTCCAGGATGACGTCAGCGGTCGCGGTCCAGTGCAGGGTTGGTTGTGATCGACCAGGTAGCTCTCGATCGTCGCCTCAAGCGCCGGCACGCTGTCGAAGGTGCCGCGTCGAATTCGCCGTGTGGTGATGGTCACGAAGAACCGCTCGATTTCGATTTCCAACGGTACTATAACGGTCATCGCGCCCATGCGAGGCTGGAGGGACGTACGCCGGAACCGAGCCCGACCGCGGGCTGCGCACGGGCGAGCATCGGTTCGTATCGCTGGCAGCCGCACTGTCGTGGGCTCTATCAGACGCCGATGGCGGCGTGAGGGGTGTGCGCGACGCAAACTGCCGGGCAAGTCCGAACTTTCGACGTGTGTCGACCGATTGAGCACCGCCGTGTGCTCCGTCCCTGAGTGAACCAGCGTGGAATGGGCAACACGGATTGGGGCCGGGCCGCATGACCGCAAGCCAGTTCGTTTGGGCATCTTGCGGCACGATTGGGAATTCGCCACCCACAAGTTCGAGCGACTCTAACGTGCGGCGGTCGGCGCGGCCCGGGAGCGGCGAGAGAGCACGAACGCGGTGAGATCGGCGGCTTCGCCAAGTTCAAACCGCGGCCACGGCAGATTGCGGGCGCGGAGCTCGCGGTCCATCTTCGGCGCGTGATCCCACATCGCGGCGATTACGGCAATCGGCTCGTCGAGGTCCGCTACGGTCGACAGGTCGGGCCCGACACGCGGGCCCCCGCCCATCGAATGACAAGGCGAACATTTCTTCACGAAGAGATCTCCGCCCCGATCGGGATTGCCCATCACGTTCGCGTAGTTGACGAAATAGAGGTAGGCGAGGATGTCGGCCATCTCTTGGCCCGAGAACATCACGCGCGGAAGATTCCGCCGCGCGAACTTCACGGTCATGCCGTGGCTGTGATTCCACATGAGTCCGGCGAGGGACGAGATCGAACCGACGAACTCGCGCCCGCCCCGTCCGAGATCCGGTCCGCCGTGGCCACCGACGCCGGCGACCGCGTGACACTCGTTGCAGCGCTTGCTCGAGAACAGCTCCCGGCCGCGGCGTGGACTGCCCGGCTCGAAGTACGCGCGCTCGTCGGTCGAGCCGCTGGCGCCGGTCTGGAGAAACGCGAGCAGATCGCCCATCTCGCGTCCCTGGAACTTCGGCCACGGCACGCCCTGTCGCTGCATGACACTCGCCATCTCGCCGCCATGATTCCACATCGTCTGCGCGAGAAAGATGGCCGAGAAGCGCCCTCGATACCGTGACAGATCGGGGCCAGGCTTGTCCCACGCACCGGCGCCGTGGCAGCGCGCGCACCCTTTTTCGGCAAAGACCGCTTTGCCGGCAGCGGGGTTCGCGGCCTGTCCGACCTCGGTGAGGTAGTAGCGATAGGCGGTGAGAAACGCGACCAGGTTCGCCATCTCATGACTGGTAAGCGTGGGCGGCTGGATCTTCATGTCCAGCATCTTCTCCCGCATCATGGGCGCGTGATTCCAGAACGAGCCAGCCAGATCCATCACGGTGCCGCGAAAGTGCAGGCGGCCGAGATCCGGTCCGGCGCGGCTGGCGTCGCCCGTGAGGGCGTGACATCGCACGCACCCCTTGTCGACGAACAGGCGGGCGCCGGTGGTCGGATTGTCCGGCAGTTCGATCGACAGCGTGATGTCGCGCGTGGGGCCGCTCGACTGCGCGCGCGGCACGGCCACGGCCGCCAGCGCAAGAACGATCGCGACGGCGACGCGGCATCCCGTCTGCCCCAATTCACCGGGGTCACGCATCATGTCCTCCCCATCCAACGTCCGCGC
>JAYVMG010000629.1:0-6034 GCA_043759095.1 Acidobacteriota bacterium
GATGTCGCGGCCGCCCGGCGTCCCCTGAATCAGATCCGAGCTGAGGTTGACGGAGACGTTCGCGCTCGTCGTGTCCACCGTCGGCGACGCGCCCGTGACCGTGATGTTCTCCGAAAGGCTTGCGACCTTCATCGAGAACTCCACCGAGGTCGTCTGGCCGACCAGCACCACGATGTTCTCGCGCGTGTAGGTCTGGAAGCCGGAGAGCTCCGTCTTGACGGTGTACGTGCCGGGCACCAGTGACGGGAACCGGTTCACGCCGCCGGCGTCGGTGACGCCGGTCATTGAACCGGCCACGAGCACCGGGCTGCTGATGGTAAGGGTGACGCCGGGCATGAGCGCGCCCTGCTCGTCGAGCGCTCTGATCAAAATGCTGCCGGTCTGCACCTGGGCGCTGGCCGTGGTCGCGATGGCCAACACCACCAGTGTCGCGAATAAACTCACAATCCGTTTCATGCGTGCGCTCCTCGTAAACGAAGTCTTGTCGAAAGAATAAGGCCGCGGGGATATGGGCAACTCTATCAAGAAGAGCTCGGCAGCGCCGACGGTTTCGCAGAAAAATGGCTGTCGAAACACTGTCTCTTCGAAAATTTGGATCGTACTGTTCTCGCGATGTGACTCCATGGACAGTAAGGATCGGTATACTTCTTCCGCCATGAAATATTTGTCAGCCCTCGCTCTCGCGCTCACCCTGGGTTCATCAATGTTGATCGTGCAGGCGCAGCCCGTGCCGCCGCGCGGCGCAGGCGGTCTCACCATCGAACAGATCATCGATATTCGCCATCCGTCGAACGCCGTGTGGTCACCGGATGGTCAGCGCGTGGCGTTTCTGTCGGAACGAGCCGGGATTGCCAACATTTTTGTCGCTGATGCGGCTACTGCGCCGGCTACCGCGCGCGCGTTGACGCGCTTCGCCGACGGTCAGGGCGCCGGATTCTTCTGGAGCGCCGACAGCCAGCGCGTCTACTTCCCGCGTTCGGGCGATCTCTGGCAGGTCGCGGTGAGCGGCGGCGAACCCTCGGCTGTGTGGTCGACGCCGCAAGGGGAATCCGGAATCACGCCGTCGCCCGATGGGACGCGTGTCGCGTTTGTCCGGTCAGCGTCCGCTGGCGTATCTGGCGCAGCGGCGCCCGCCGCGGGACGCGGAGGCCGCGGCGCGGGCGGCGGCGAACTGTGGACGCGCTCGCTTGCCGACGGCAAGGAGACGCTTGTGTTGCGCTCGACCGGCACGCCGGTCGGCGGCGTCGGCTGGTCGCCTGACG
This sequence comes from Acidobacteriota bacterium, assembly GCA_043759095.1. Taxonomy (GTDB): domain Bacteria; phylum Acidobacteriota; class Vicinamibacteria; order Vicinamibacterales; family CAVVIG01; genus CAVQFC01. Next base: position 1,263 of record JAYVMG010000629.1, read on the forward strand.
GCCAGTCGCTGCTGTACACCTCCGGTGGTCAGACCATTCGGCACGAGCAGACGCCGCAGTATTCGGGTTCGAAGATCATCTACACGATCAGCGAGAACGTGCCCGGCGAGACCAACCTCGTGCCGGCGGCGGGCGGAACGCCGAAGTCCCTCGGCGCCGGCGGCGGCTTCGGCGGACGCCGGTGGCTCGACGCGCGGCACTTCGTCGTCGATCGCACCTCGGCGGATTTCAAAAAGCGGACGACGTCTCTGGTGGATATTGGCGGGGGCGCGGCGAAGGTCCTCCACGAGGACGTCGAGGAGCGGTTCTGGAGCATCACCGGTGATGCGGGCGCGGGCTCGCAGCCGTCGCCGGACGGCAAGTGGATCGCGTTCCTCAGCGATCGCGACGGCTGGGATCATCTCTACGTGATGCCGGCCGCCGGTGGCGCCGCCATTCAGATCACGAAAGGGAAGTTCGAGGCGTGGCGCCCGCAGTGGTCGCCCGACAGCACGCGCATCGCCTTCGACGCGAACGAACCGGATCACTATGGCGATCGGCATCTCTACGTCGCGACGATCGGATCAGATCCCGCCCGCGCGACGATGGCCACGATCACCAGCGGCCGCGGCACCGACATCGGGCCGCAGTGGTCGCCCGACGGCACGCGCCTCGTTTTTCAGCACACCGATCCGCATAACTCCGCAGACATCTGGTTCGCTGATGTTCGCGCAAGTGGGGCAGGTCGTTCCAACCTGCCGATCACACCGGTTCGCCTCTCTGACTCGATGCCGGCCGGGATGGATCGATCGCAGTTCGTCGAGCCGGAGTCGGTGAGCTACGCGGGGCCCGATGGTCAGAAAGTTCCGGCGTGGCTCTTCGTGCCCAAAGGGCTCGATCGGACGAAGAAGCATCCCGCGATCGTCTGGATTCACGGCGACGGCGTGAATCAGGGCTACGACGGCTGGCACGTGCAGCGCAACTACGCTGTCTATTACAGCTTCCACCAGTACCTGCTGCAGAAGGGCTACGTCGTGATCATGCCCGACTACCGCGGCAGCATCGGCTATGGCAAGGCGTGGCGCGAGGGCGTCTACATGGACGTCGGCGGTAAGGACGCGAAGGACGCGTGGATGGTGACGAACTATCTGAAGACGCTGCCCTACGTCGACATGGATCGCGTTGGCGTGTGGGGCCTCAGCTACGGCGGGTTCTTCACGCTGATTGCGGTCACCGATCAGCCGAAGCTCTTTCGAGCGGCAGTCGATGTGGCCGGCGTGGTCGACTACGCGATGTACTACGAGGATCCGTACCACGGCGGCTGGACGGCCAGCCGGATCGGCACGCCGGCGCAGAACCCGAAGGTGTACGAAGGCGCGTCGCCGATCTCGCACATCGATCGGCTCGAGCGTCCATTGCTCGTGCTGCACGGCACGTCGGATGTGAACGTGCCGTACCTGCATTCGGTTCGGTTATTGGATGAGGTGATGAAGAAAGGAAAGGGCGGGCTCGTGTCGTTCATGACGTACCCGGGCGAGTTCCACTACTTCACCCGCGAGCACGTACTGCGCGACGCCTGGCATCGGGTTGAGGACTTCTTCGACGCGAACCTGAAGGCGGAGCCTACAGTTCTCACTTCTCAGTTCTAACTTCCGGCTGCGTGTAGCAGCCGGCACTCGTACTATACTGTCCGTATGCGTTGCGCCTTTGCATCCCTCCTCGTCTTGGCGATCGCGGGGCCCGCGCTCGCGCAAGCCCGGAAGCCGGTGCGCAAGGCGCCACCGGCTGCCGCTCCGTCAGCGGCCGTGAAGAAGGTTGCGCCGGACGTGACCTGTCCTGCACCGCTCGGCGTCGGCGTCAAGACGAAGCTGGCGTTCTGCGAGGTCATGGCGGGCCGCGATCCTGCCGGCGGCGTTCTGATTCAGGTGCCGCCGCACAAGGGGGCGGCCACCCTCACGTTCGATCTCCACAATTTGCAGACCTACTCCGAGGAGCAGGTGAAATCCCATCGCGCGTTCTCGCGCTACACTGCGACGATCGGCGTGTTGACCATGGATAACACGCTGCTCAGCCGCGCCGTGGTGCAGAACGAGTTCCGCGCGGCATCCGACCTGATCGATCGCGTCGGCGGCGGCGCGGGTCCGGGCGGCGTGAAAGCCGTCGCGCCGACCGGCAGCGAGTCGATCACCGTCTCGATTCCCGAAGGCGAACTATCGGTCAGCCTGCTCGGCGAGAAGCTGGCGGTCGATCGCCTCGACGGCGCAGCCACGTATTCACAACCGGGCCGCCCGATCGCCGTCGTCAGCAACGTGATGCTGGAATACCGACCGGGGCCGCCGCCCAAGGCGGCCAAAAAGAAATAGGGCTCAGGGCTCAGAGCATCACGTGGCGCAAGCCTTCAGGCTTGCGGGAGGATCCAATGCGCGCTGTTTTGTCCGTTCTCTTTGTTCTGATGCCGATCGTCGCGTTCGCGCAGGTGAAGCGCATCAATCCGCCGGCGCTCTCGACGCCGACCGGCTACACGCACATCGTCGAGGTGACCGGTCCGGCGAAGACGATCTACATCTCCGGCCAGATCGCGTATGACAAGGACGGCGCCCTCGTGGGGCCGGGCGACATGAAGGCGCAGGCCGAGCAGGTGTTCAAGAACCTGCAGATCGCGCTCACGGCGGCGGGGGCGAAGTTCTCCGACGTGGTGAAGATGAACAGCTACATCACGGACATGTCGAAGGTGCAGGCGGTCCGCGACGTCCGCACGCGTTACTTCGGAGACACGACGCCGGCGAGCACGTTCGTCGAAGTGAAGGGTCTCGTCCGCCCCGAACTGCTGCTCGAAATCGAAGTCATCGCCGTCGTGCCAGGCCCCCAGCGCTAAGCCCTCAGCCCTGACAGCCGGTACACACAAAAGGCGCGGCCGGGTTTCCCCAGCCGCGCCTCAGTCCGACTTCTAACTTCTGAGTTCTAACTTCTTTAGACGACCGGCTTGTGCAGCACTTCCGCCGGCTGCGACGCCTTCTTCTTGCCGCCGAGTCCCTGAATCTGCAGGGTCGGCTGCTCCTTGAGCACGTGCTGCGCGTAGAGCTTGGCCATCTCGGCGTTGTGTGCCGCGTTCTTCGCCGCTTCCTCGGGTGACGTGTGCTTCTTCTGCGCGGCGAGCTTTTCTTCGCGCGCGTTCTTCGCGATGCCCATGTCTTCCATGTCGGTCTGGGCGCCGGCGCGAACCGCTTCCTCGTTCAGCTTCAGCGTGTGCGCCGTTGAATCGAGCTGCACCGACTTGCCGCCGGCGAAGATCTCGTGACGGCCGTGCTCCTCGTACCACTTGGTGAGCGTCGCCGTCATGTGCATCTTCTCGATGATGTTGCGCCAGCCGATGCCGGTGTTGTAGGCGCAGAAGGAGATTTCACCCTGCTGCGTGGCATACGGGATGATGCACATCTCGGTGCGGCGGAAGTCGTAGTTGAAGAGATCCTGGAACCACATCCCCGCGATGAACAGGAAATTCCAGCGGTCCGCCCGGCGCTTCGTGATGTCGTCCATGGTGCGGTCGCCGGTCGTCTTGCCGTAGGCGCCCGATTCGGCCTTCTTCGTGCCGCCGAACGTCTTGTCGAACTTCTTCAGCAGGTCGGTCAGCTTGAAGTGCGTCGGCGAGCTAAACGAGTCGTAGTTGCGCACCAGCGCGAGCGCCATGCCGAAGTTCGACCAGAACCGGCTGCGGCCCGCATCGCTGACCGCCGCCACGTCCTTGGCCAGCTGCTCGGCCTTGAGGAACTTGGTGACCGGCACGGCTTCCTTCGTGTCCTTATCGATCATGATCGCCATGCCGATGCCGCAGTTCGGGTGGCAACCGCAGGTCAGCTGGCCGAATTCCTTCTCGGCGCCGTGGGTCACGTCCGCCCAGTCGGTGAAGCTGCCCATGAACGAAATCGGGAACCAGTCGCGGATCGGCTCGCCGATGCCCGTCTGGTTCTTCACGTCGTGCGCGAGATGCGACAGCGTGTAGCGCTGCGCGGCCCGGCGCTCCGGCGTCACTTCCTCGTCGCGGCCCGTGAACGACACCGGCTGGAACGAGAGGAAGTTGATGGTCTTGGGATTGTCGAGCGCGAACTCGATGATCCGGCCGACCTGTTCGTTGTTGACGCCGTTGACGATCGTGACGACGGGCACGATGTCCACACCGTTGCTGTGGAGGTTCTCGATCGCGCGCAACTTGACGTCGAACAGGTTGCCGACGCGGCGGTGCGCGTTGGCGGCGTTGCCGATGCCGTCAAACTGGAGATACGCGTAGCGGAGGCCGGCTTCGGCCGCTTCCTTGGCGAACTCCGGACGCTTGGCGAACTCGATGCCGTTGGTCGCCGCCTGCACGCTGTTGTAGCCGACCTTGCGCGCGTAGCGGACCGCGTCGAGGAAGTACGGCGAAATCGTCGGCTCGCCGCCCGAGAACTGCACCGACATCTGCCGGCGCGGTTTGATGCTGATCGCGTTGTCCAGCACCATCTTGATGTCTTCCCACGACAACTCGTGGACGAACCCGACCTGGTTCGCGTCCATGAAGCAGGGGTCGCACATCATGTTGCAGCGGTTGGTCAGGTCGACCGTCAGCACCGAGCCGCGGCCGTGCTGAATCGTCGCGCTGCCGTGGTTGTGGAGCTTCTCGTCGTTGTGCGCGCGGATGTCGCGCCCCGGGAACACGTCTTCGAGGTGCTTGAAGAACGCGGTGTCCATCGCCATCACGTCCTCGAAGTGGCCGTGCAGCGGGCAATCCTTCACCATCAGGATCTTGCCGTCGCGCTCGA
>JAYVMG010000630.1:0-6031 GCA_043759095.1 Acidobacteriota bacterium
GCCAGCATGCCGTTCATCGTGCCGCCGTTGGCGCGATCGATGTTCGGATAACCGGTGGATCGATAGAAATCGCCGGTCATGATCACGTTGGCGTTCGCGAAGTAGACCATCGTGTCGCCGTCGGTGTGCGCGGCCGGCACGGGAATCAGCCGCACGTCCTCACCGTTCACGTGAAACGTCAGCGGCGCTTCGTAGGTGACCGTCGGCAGCGCCGCCGCCGGCGCGGGGACGCCCGGCTGTCCGTTGGCCTGCGCCGCCGGCTTCATCATCCGCATGCGCAGGTTCTCGCGCGCGAAGATGGTGGCGCCGAGCTTGCCGATGTTCTCGTTGCCGCCGATGTGATCCGGGTGCACGTGCGTGTTGATCAGATAGCGGATGCGGCCGTCAGAGATCTGCTTGATGGCCGCCACGATCTTGTCGCCGAGCGGCGCGAACTGCGTGTCCACCATCAACACGCCGTCAGGCCCCGTCAACACGCCAATCGTCCCGCCAGAGCCGTCGAGCGTGTAGAAGTTCGACGCCACCTTCGTCGCCTTGATCTCGATCTTGCTGAAGTCCGTCTGCTGCGCGGACGCCGCGATCGACACGCAGGCGGCCAGCGCGAGACTCGTAATTACTGCTTTCATGACTTTCTCCTGTGACTTTTAGCTTTTCAGTTTTAGCTTTGAACTTTCCATCAACCGCCCCGCCTCCACGACCCGTGGATCGTCTGCGGGGAACGCCGCCGAAATAGCGACTCAGCCCGCGCGCATCAACGGTTCCGCTTCCGCCCGGCGGCCGAGCGCGAGCAGGTCGGCGCCGTAGAACAAGGCGGATGGTCCCCTCATCCAGTGCCGCTCGGGCAACTGTTTCTCGCGTTGAGTGAACGACGCGCGCAGGAGCGGCTCGGCGTCAGCGCACCGATGGCGTTGAAACAGAAACCGGCCGTACCCCAGCCGCGCCGCCGACAGCGCCGGATCAGCGACGCGAGGATCTGGCGCTCCGCGCGGAAACGGCGGAGTCCGTCGGCGCCAAGGAGTCCGCGGACGACCTTGATCGCGACGCGCTGATGGAAATCGCCGTCGCGCTCGGCGAGGTACACCGTGCCCATGCCGCCGTGACCGATTTCAGAAATCAGTCGATACGGGCTGATGCGTTCGAGCGGGAGCGGCTGGGTGGCTTCGGTCACAACAGGACTGCAATATAATCCATCGCCATGACCGCCAATACACCGCCTCCGTCACCTGATTTGTTTTTCGCCACGGCCAACGCCTACCAGCAGACCGCCGCGCTGCGCACCGCACTCGATCTGGGGTTGTTCACGGCCATCGCCGGCGGCGCGCACACCGCGCCCGCGATCGCCGCGCAGTGCGCCGCGTCGGAGCGCGGGACGCGCATCCTGTGCGACTACCTGACCATCATGGGCTTTCTGACCAAGACAAGCGCCAGCTATCAGCTGACGCCGGACTCGGCGGTGTTCCTCAACACAACCTCGCCGGCGTATCTCGGCGGGGCGATGGCGTTTCTCGGGTCGGTTGAGCTGGTCCACCTGTTCGACGATCTGACGGGCACGGTGCGGCGCGGTTCGATCGCGAAGGAAGAGAGCACGGTCGCTGACGAGAACCCGGTGTGGCAGAACTTCGCACGCGCAATGATGCCGATGATGATGATGCCGGCGCAGGCCATCGCGGACACCCTCAACGTGGCCGTGGCCGGACCGATCAAGGTGCTCGACATCGCCGCAGGGCACGGCATTTTCGGCATCGTGATCGCGCAACGCAACGCGCAGGCGGAGGTGGTCGCGGTTGACTGGGCCGGCGTCCTGACTGTCGCCACGGAGAACGCGGCGAAGATGGGCGTGGCCGCGCGCCACAAGGCTTTGCCGGGCGACGCCTTCACGGTCGATTTCGGCGCCGGCTACGACGTCGCATTGATGACGAACTTCCTGCACCACTTCGACACGCCCACCTGCACGGCGCTGCTGAAGAAGGTCGCCGGCTCGCTGAAACCTGGCGGACGTATCGCCGTGCTGGAATTCGTCCCGAACGACGATCGCGTCAGCCCGCCGGCAGCCGCCGGTTTCGCGATGCAGATGCTGGGCAACACGCCGCTGGGCGACGCGTACACATTCAAGGAGCTCAGCGCGATGCTCAAGGCGGCAGACTTCGCCACCGCCACTAGCCACCCCCTGCAAGGTCCAGAGACGCTCATCGTCGGTACGAAGTAAAGGTGTCGTGATCGCAGCCCTAAAACGGGCTGCGCCACGTCCGTCACACATGAGCAACACGTGGCGCACGACTTCAGTCGTGCGAACACGTGGCGCAAGGCTTCAGTCTTGCGAGCAACCTACTGCCAACTCCTCCAGCGAATAGCGATCCGATCCCGAGTACCGATAATCGCTGAACCTCGCGACCAGTCCCGCTCTCACCGGGTTCTCGAGAATGTAGCGAACGACTGCAAGAGTGGCCTCGTCGTTTCGCAGAATGCGGTCGTGATAGCCAATCTGCCAGAGCCGTTCTGGTCGCTGCCGAGCGAATGCGAAGCCACTCTTTTGTTTGAAGGACGACACGAAACGCGGCAAGTCTGAGCCCGGCGTCGTGCCCTCGACGAGCAGATGGGCATGATCGGGCATGAGGCAATAAACAGGAATTGCAAAGCCGTGATCAGCGGCGCTGTGCAAAAGCTGCGATTGGACCTGATCAGCCACGCGCGCGTCGGCGAACCAGGTCCGACGCTCCGCGGTGCACAACGTCAAGAGATAGCGTTGGATACCGACATAGGACACGCCGGGCAGGCGCCCAGGTCGGCGCAGTGCTCGCTGAGGCATGCGTCACGACGACGCAAATCGCGGGCCTTGCTGCACGCACGACTAAAAGTCGTGCGCCACACCGGTCGGCGCCACACCAAACCGTGGCGCAAGGCTTCAGCCTTGCGAGGAGTCTGTGGCGCAAGGCTTCAGCCTTGCGGTCGCAGCCCTGAAACGGGCTGCGCCACGAATGTCAGAATCGCACCAGGCGCGTTGCTTTCACCGCGAACGTGCGGAGGAGACTCGGAAAGCCTGGCGTCAGCGTGTTGCGGCCGTCGCTGTAACCAACGTTGCCGGTTCGCCTTCGCGCGGTTCCTGCTGGATGAATCCGGTGATCGGCTCGACCGACTCGTAGACGGCTTCATCCAGCCGGCCGTCGATCTTGAGCGGCGCCTGGAGCCTGGCGGCGCGCACCGTCACTTTGTCTGGCGCCGTGCGCAAGACGATTGCCGGGCCGGCGTTGTTTGGGCGAATGCGATCGGTGCAGACGTGAGTGTGAGCAGCAGCCAGATGGCGATCGCACGACTGAAGTCGTGCGCCACGGACGAGTCGTGCGCCACATCCGTCGTGGCGCGAGGCTTCAGCCTTGCGTCGTGCGTCACATCCGTCGTGGCGCGAGGCTTCAGCCTTACGTCGTGCGCCACATCCGTCGTGGCGCGAGGCTTCAGCCTTGCGTCGTGCGCCCACATCCGTCGTGGCGCGAGGCTTCAGCCTTGCGTCGTGCGCCACATCCGTCGTGGCGCAAGGCTTGAGCCTTGCGTCCCTCATCTCAACTCGATGACGATGCTGACGACTTTGTCGTCGAAGCCGTCGAACTTCCGCGCGGTGACGGGATCGTCGGTCTCGAAGGTCACCGCGCCCAACGCCTCCAACACCTCGTCGTACAGAAACATCATGTGCACGATCGGCGTGAGGCTGGGCGCGAGCTGATGAATCAGCTTGCCGGTGAGGATCCGCACGTTGGGGCGGTCGCCGAACTTCTCGGGGTTTGTCGTGACGACGATCGACACTTTACCGTTGATCCCCTGCGAGAGCCACCGGTGGAACTCGGTGTCCGACTTCACTTCCATCCACAGCTTGTCGATGTGGAACAGGTCGTTGGTGAGGAAGTGGTGCTCGAGCTTGCCCGACGCGACGGTGACGTCCGTGTTGCGTGCCCGCGGCGCGGCCGCGCACACACTACTGCACAAGACGAGGAGGAACAGCGTCCGCATCGCGATCACCTACTTGCAGACGTCGCCGAGATAGCCGCTGCCGCCACAGTACTTCGTGTCCTGCAGCTGCATCAGCAGACCGTCGGGATCGGTGAAGTAGAGTTCCGGCGTGCCTTCGGGCGCCCCGCCGCGATTTTCCATGCGCATGGAGATGTAGTGGCGCATCGGACCGACGGGGCCCTGCGCGCTCTCGCGCGGCTTCAGACCAAAGCTCTCGAGCGCCTTCGTCACATCATCCGGCTTGAACGCGTCCATGTTCATGCACCCATGGTTGATGCTCGCCAGACGCGGCGGTGCGCCCGCGCGCGCAGGAGCACCACCGGTGAACATCAGGAACTCCACCGTCGGGCCGACGGCCAGCGTCGGCGCAGTGGGACCCTGGTGCGAGCGGATCGAGAACGCGCACAGGTCAGCGTAGAACTTGTTCGACCGCGCGGCGTCGCTCGAGAAGATCGTGAGGTGGCTGATATCGCGCAGCGCGAGCAGTCCCTTCTTCGGCAGGGGTTCGCCCGCGGCGCACACGTTGCCGAGCGGACCTGCGCCGCCGCAGTAGCTCGCATCCTGCAGCTGACAGGTGATGCCGTCGGGGTCGCCGAAATTGAGTTCGGCTGTCCCCTCTTTCGCGCCGTTGTTTTCGGGACCACGCATCGCGACATGCGCCTTCATCGGTCCCACCGCGTCGCCCTTCGCAACGCCGTTGGCCGCCAGCGTCGCCATCGCGCGATCGACCGTGAAGCCTTCGACGCCGAGGCAATAGTGGGTGATGCTGGGCGCCGCGCCGCTGGCGACCGGCGCGATCGCGATGAACTGCGGACCGGGACCCAGCTGCAGCAGCGTGGTCGAACCCTGCCGGCCCCGGACCGGCATGCCGAACAGCCCCTGGTAGAACTCGATGGATCGCTTCGGATCCGCCACGCCCAGGCCGAAATGGTTGATGGCGCGAACGCGGAGCGGCTGCGGTGCGGCCTGCGCGAACAGGCGATTCACCAGCGCCGGCGCGAGGGCCAGCCCCGGCAGCGTCATCATCAGCTGCCGGCGAGAAATTGCGGTCATGGCCGCATTATCCATGATCTAAACTGGGCCAGGAAATTTGAGGATTTGAGGATTTGAGGACCTAAGGATATGAAAACCTTTGCGCCCGTCGCTTTCGTTCTCGTCGCAGCCGCTCTTGGGGCGCCGCACGCGCAAGATGCGGCGGCCACGATCGAGGCGCTGCATTTTCACCACGTTCACCTGAACTCGACGGACCCGGCGGCAGCGGCGGCGTACTACCCGAAGCCGTTCGCGTTGTCGGCCACGAAGACCACGTTCAACGGGTTCGAGGCAGTGAAGACTGGCAACGTCTACATCCTCTTCACCAAAGTCGCCACAACGCCGCAGAACGAGCTGACGGGCCCGCAGACGTCGGTGTGGCACTTTGGCTGGAACACGCCGAACTCGCGCACGTACGACGAGAACTTCCGCGCGATGGGTTTGACGATTGCGCAGATGTGGGATGCCGCGGACGGCAAGCTCGTCGACCTGTCGAGCGACACGCTGCCTGGCCTGCCGACGCAGGAACAGATTCTCGAGATGCGCGCGAAGGGCACGCATCCGACGCGGGTAGGCGGCTTTGGTTATCTGCGCGGACCCGACGGCGCGATGATCGAGAACGCGCAGTCCGGCACAACCGAGCGCTTCAATCACGTGCACATGTATCACGAGCATCCGGAGTGCGCGATGCAGTGGTACACCGAGCACCTCGGCGCGCGCAGGCCGCAGGGCCGTGGCGGCGCAGCGCCGGTAATCGCCGCGGGTGACTGCCACACGAAAACGTACGCGCCACCCACGTGGCCGTCGTTTGCCAAGACCGGCTTCGTGCGTGACCCGGCCGGCGGCGTCAACTTCGACGACATCTCGATCTCGATTCGCCCGTGGCCGGGCGGCGGGCTCGTCAGCACGCGCGGGAAGATCTACGACCACTGGGCGCTGAGCACGGCGGACCTGGACGTCACCGTGACGCGGCTGAAGCGCGAGGGCGTGAAGTTCCTCG
>JAYVMG010000631.1:0-15502 GCA_043759095.1 Acidobacteriota bacterium
CTCGACGTGCTCATTCGTCGTATTCGCAGCCGCGGCATGATGGCCGGCCTGATTACGAACGGCTACTTCCTGGTCCCGAAGCGGATCGACGAACTGAACGCGGCGGGGCTCGATTTCCTGCAGATCAGCATCGACAACATCGAGCCGGACGAAGTGTCGAAGAAGAGCCTGCGGCTGCTCGACAAGAAGCTGCAGCACCTGCACGATCACGCGACGTTCGACGTCAACATCAACTCGGTGCTGGGCGGCGGGATCAAGAACCCTGAAGACGCGCGGACGATCAACAACCGCGCGCGCGATCTTGGCTTCTCGACCTCGATCGGCATCATCCACGACGGATCAGGACGCCTTAAGCCGCTCGCCCCGATCGAACGCAAAGTATTCGACGAAGTGTCGGCGGCGATCAGCGGCGCGGGCCAGGTGTTCAAGAACCTGTATTCGGGGATCCGCAGCTTTCAGGACAATCTGGCGGACGGCAAGCCGAACCAGTGGCGCTGCCGCGCGGGCGGCCGCTATCTGTATATCTGCGAAGACGGGCTGGTCCACTACTGCTCGCAGCAGCGTGGCTATCCAGGCGTGCCGCTCGAGTCGTACACGGTCGCCGATATCCGCCGCGAATTCTCCACGCCGAAGTCGTGCGCGCCGTACTGCACGGTCGGCTGCGTGCATCGCGTCTCGACAATGGATTTCTGGCGGAGCCCGCAGCACGCGGTCAGCAGTCGCCAGACGTCAGTCGCCGGACACGACTAGCGGTCGGCGTGCTCCTCGGTCTTCTTCCGTTCTTTCCTCTTCCGCTCTTTCTTGTGCGCCTTCTTCTGTTCTTCCTTCCGCGTCTTCTTGCCGCTCGGCGTCAGCGCCCAGTCGCGCTCGAAGACGTCCTGCATCTCGCGGATCACAGCCTTGTCGGTGATGATGACCCCGACCTCGCGCCGTTTTTCGAGCTCGAGCCGCCGCAGGCTCTGGCTGCCTAACGACGCGCGCGCGCCGTCGCGGATCATCGCGCGGATGTGGAGGCGCCGGCCGGGATATTTCTCGTGCGGTACGCCGGCCTTCGCTTCGACCTTGCCGATGATCCGCACGTCGACCCCGGCTGTGATCCGATCGCCAATCAAGCGCAGCATGGCATCGTCGCTGACCTGCGGGTCGTAGATCAGGAGTTGCTTGCGCGCGCCGGAGATGAAGCGGCCGAGCCGCTCGCGCGCGTTTTCCGGGCTCACCACGAAGCGGTCATAACCCGGTGTGTATGGCAGGCGATCGAAGTCGGCCATGAACAGCTTGCTGGCTTCGGCGACGAGCTTTGGATTCTTGCTGACGACGCCGAAGCTGCGGCTCCTCGCGATGTCGAGCCGCGTGAAATTGAAACCGTAAACGTGCAGCCAACGGCCGTCCACGATCATCATCTTGCCGTGATACCGCACGAGATCGTCGGCGGTACGCGAGACAGTGACGCCCGCTTCGAGCAACGACATCTCCAGCTTCCGGAGACTCTTCGTGCCGCCGCGGTTGGTATGCGCCGTCAGCGCGCGAACCCGGACGCCGCGCGAAACCGCCGCAGCCAGCGCGCGCGCAATCTCGAGTCGATCGAGACGGAAGATCAGGATGTCGACGCTTTTTCTCGCCTGCTTGATGGCGGTGACGATGGGCGCAATGCCGGCGTCGGGCTGGACGATGAGTTTCATAGGCAGATGACCGGCTGAGTCACGATACCGCTCGGAGATAGCAATCCGGAGGCCACCCGTGATCCGGCTGAGCTACTGAGTCAGCGACTCGAGAAGCGGATCCGCACTCCGCCATTGATGAGGCGCGGCGTGCCGATCGTCGATGGATTGGTTTGCACGAAGTACACCTTGTCGAGCAGGTTTTGGACGCCGAAGAATGCCTGAACATTTCGACCGAGCTTGCGCGACGCACTCAGGTCGACGACCGTGTAACCAGGAAGGCCCGCCGGAGAGTTGGCGGCGTATCCGGCATCGGCCAGCGTGGTGACGGGAATGAAGTTGACGTTCAGATCATCGTTGTACTGCAGGCCCACAAACTGCATGCCCAAGGTCACGGTGGCAAACGTCGGGTTTGAATAGGCCGCCTGCAGCGTGCCGCGGTGCTTGGGCACCTGCTGCAACGCCTTCCCCACCAGCACCGCATTCGCCGCGCCACCGTCGGTGACCGTCGCATCGTCGTACACGTATCCCGCGGAGAAGCGCCACGAGGAACCGACGCGGTAGTCGACGTCGGTCTGCACGCCGCGAACCCGCGTCTCGGGAACGTTCTGCTTCTGGGCCAGCGTCGCCGAGAGCGTCACGTTCAAGACCGGGTTGGTGATGCGATTCTCGAAATACGTGACGCGGACCGAGACGTTCTTCGCGGGCGCGATGTTGACGCCCGCCTCTCCGCCGATCAGACGTTCCGGGGCGAGGTTTTCGTTCGGACGTGTGGTGACCGCCCCGACGGAGAACTGGCGATAGAGTTCCGTCAGCGTCGGCGCGCGAAAGCCGGAATTGGCGGCGCCCCAGAAGCTCACGCGATCCGACGCGTGATAGAGCGCACCAAGGTGAGGGCTCACGACAGTCTCGTCCGTATCCGTGATCGAGGGGCGGTTGTTGGCGGTCGGCAGACCGGTCGCCACCGTGGTCTCGATACTGTGGCCGTGATAGTTGTTCCAGCGATCGACGCGCGCGCTGAGCGTCAGCACCAGCTTGTCGAACGGCGTGAAGATGTCCTGCACGAACGCGCCAAGACTCTGCTGCGCGCCGCCGGAGAACCGCTGCACGGACTGCGTGGCCGCCTGCGTCACGCCGACAATCGACGTCGGCACGGCGGCGATGTACGCCGCCTCCTGGCTTTCGCCGTCCACCCAGCGCCAGTCAAACCCGGCGCTGAACGCATTCGACCGGCCAAAGGCCTTGGACCACAGCACATTGCCACCGACCGCGTTGGTGGGGACGTTCTGGTCGGTCGCCAGGCGGACGACGTTGCGAGAAGTCGCGGAGTTGGTGACCGCGAGGAAATTGAAGTGTGCGCGCTGCACATCGCTGAAGACGCTCGCCTGCAGATCGCTGTTGTCCTGCAATCGCGCGCGCACGCCGCCGTTCAGCGTGGTCCACCGTGTGTCGTTCAGCTCACCCACCTTGGCGTTGCTCCGGTTCTCGGAGAAATAACCGGCGCGGGCAAACGCCTGCACGCGATCGGACGGCGTGAACTCAACCTTGGCTGTGAGATTCTTGTATTCAACACTGGCGTTGTTGTCGATCGGACCGCGCTCGATCGGCGCCACAATCGGAAATCCGTCGGTGTGCAGGAAGCTGCCTTCGACAGCGGCCGCCACCTTGTTCCATTGGTCGCTGGCGAAAAAGTCGAACTTCGGCGTGTGGTGATCGCCGAACTGTGGATTGAGTTCGAGGGTGCGCCGCGTCGGATGGCCGGTGACGATGTTGATGACGCCAGCCATCGCGATGTTGCCATACACGCTGGACGAGGCGTCCTCGGTGATCTCGATGCGATCGACGCTTGCCAGCGGCACGCGCGTCCAGTACACCCAGCCGCCGAACGGATCGTTGAACGGGATCCCGTCAAGCAGCACGAGCGTGCGGCTCTGACCGCTGGGACCAATCCCGCGAAGAGACACGCCCTGGGCCGTCGGCTGCGCCACGAGGCTGCTCGCCCGCCGGAAGAGGCTGAATGACGGCACCTGGCGCAGGACGTCGTCGGCAAGCAGCGCGGGCGACGCCTGGATCGCTTCTCGGGTCACGACGCTGACACTCGCGGCCACGTCGCCGAGCCGCTGCTCCGTGCGCGTCGGCGTCACCGTGATCGTTTCGAACAGACTGGCTGGCGCCAGCACAAGGTCGAGCGCCTTCGACGGGTCGATCACATGCTCGACCCGTTCGGCGAAGCCGCCTGCCAGCACCGTGACGATCACATCGCCGCTCGCGGATGTGTCGACCGTAAAGCGGCCATCCGGGCCGGTCATCACGCGAATCTCAGGAGCGGAGCCGACGCGCACCACGACGGCGGCGCCGGCGACAACGCCTCCGCTCGAATCGTGGACGATGCCGGAGATCAATGTCGCCAATGCCAGGAACAGTGCCGCGATCAATGCCGTCCTCCAGGTAGGTAGCGCCCGGCTTCAGCCGGACCTTCAAGCGCGAACGCCACGAGCGCGGCGTCCTCGCCGCCGCCGGTCGCGACGACGACGAACTGCCGTCCGCCCGATCGATACGTCATCGGCGTGCCGTTCACCCGCCGCGGGAGCGCGGCATGCCACAGTTCCGATCCGGCCGACGCGTCGATCGCGTGCAGCGCGAGATCGCCGCCACCGCCGATCACGAGGCCGCCGGCGGTCGCGAGCACGCCAGACGCTCCGGCCACACCGAGCGCAGGCGGCAGCGCGACGCCCTGCAACGCTGGATGCCGGCGCAGGGACGGCGTGTCGCCGAACGGCACGCGCCACTTGATCGTACCGCGATTCAGGTCGATCGCCACGAGATGGCCGTACGGCGGTTTGAGCAGCGGCAGGCCGTCCATGAACTCCGCGTTCGTGTCGCCGACGCGCGTGAGCTCCGCATCCACTTCAGATGCGCGGGGGTTCGCCGCGGATCGATCGGGCGCGCCGAGGCGGACGATGTTGGCCTGGTTGGTCGTCTTGACGAACAGCACGCCGCTCGCCGGATCGAATGCGCCACCGCCCCAGTTGGCGCCGCCGATGAGGCCGGGGCGCTGCACGGTGCCGCGAAGCGAGGGCGGCGTGAACACCGGCCCGATGCGGTATTTCGTCAGTTCCTTCTGCGCCGCAGCCTTCAGGGCCGGCGTCAGATCGATCGCGTCATCCAGCGTCACACCCTGTTCGGAGATGGCCGGCGGTTTCGTTGGAAACGGCTGCGTCGGCCAGGCGTGCTCGCCGTCCACATCACTCGTCGGCGCCGGCCGTTCTTCGATCGGCCAGACCGGCTTGCCCGTGACGCGATCGAACACGAACGCGAACCCCTGTTTGGTCAGCTGCACCACCGCATCGATCGGCCGGCCGTCCACACGGATCGTGACGAGATTGGGCGGCGACGGGTTGTCGTAGTCCCACAGCCCGTGGTGCACGATCTGAAAGTGCCACTTCCGCTTGCCGGTCGCCGCGTCAAGGCAGACCAGCGATTCGCCGAACAGGTTCGCGCCCGGCCGGCGTCCGCCAAAGAAATCGTTGCTCGGCGTCGTGACCGGCAGGTAGACGAGTCCGCGCTCGGCGTCGAGCGTCATCGGCGCCCAGACGTTGGTGTGGCCGGTGAAACTCCACGAATCGTTCTGCCACGTCTCGTTGCCCAATTCACCCGGCTGCGGAATCGTGTGGAACGTCCAGACCATCCTGCCGGTGCGCGCGTCGAACGCGCGAACATCACCCGGCGGATCGTTACGATACGTGAGCCGATCGCCGACGCCGTTGCCGACAATCACCAGGTCCCGATAGATGGTCGGCGGCGACGTGTTCGTGTAGTGCGTCTTGTTGATTTCCCAGACGAGACCCTTGCTCAGATCGAAGATGCCATGCGTGCCGAACCGGTCCACGAGCCGGCCGGTCGCGGCGTCGAGACAGATCAGGTTATAGCGGCTGTTGATGAAGATTCGCAGCTTGTTGCCGTCTGCGCTGTCGCGCCACGCGGCGACGCCGCGATGCACGAAACCGGTGCCGTTGGGCGGCTGCCCGTCCTCGTACGCTTTCGGGTCGAACGACCAGAGTTCCGCCCCGCTCTCGGCGTTCAGTGCGACCACGCGGTTGTACGGCGTGCTCAGGTACAGCACGTTGTCGATCATCAACGGCGTCGCCTGGAAGTTGCCTGGGCGCGTCCCGTACTGCGCCAGCGCCTTCTCACGCGGTGACCATTCCCACACCACGCGCAGGCGCGCGACGGTGGAGGGGTTGATCTCGGCGAGCGGCGAATATTTCATCCCGCCTGGATCGCCGCCGTAGAACGGCCAGTCGTGTTCTGTCGCTGGACTGTCCGGCTGCGTGCCCCGAGCATCGCCGAGGGGAAGCCGGACACTACCGACAACGGCAACTGCGCCTGCGATGAACAGAGCGGCAACCACAGGTTTCAACATGGAATGAGTCAGAGGATTATAATGCGCGTCATGAAATTGAAGGTCGCTTTGTTTGCCGTGTTATTGGCCGCGCCGTCGCTCCTGGCGCAGAACCAGACCGTTCGGATTCACGCGGCGACGGTGCTCGACGGCACCGGCAAGACGTTACGAAACGCGACGATCGTCGTACAGGGATCACGAATCACGTCGATTGAAACGGGAACCCCCGCACGGGGCTCGATCGCGACCTACGAGCTGGGCCAGTTGACCGTCCTGCCCGGCATGATCGACGTCCACGCGCACGTCGGCTGGCACTTCGACAAGGACGGCCGGTATGCGGCGCGTCCGGGCTCGCCGGCGCAGGAAATTCTTTATAGCGCCGAAAATGCGTATGTGACGCTGCTCGCCGGCTTCACGACGATCCAGAGTCCCGGGCAGCCGAACGACGTGGAGCTGCGCGACGCGATCGCCCGCGGCATCTTCCCCGGCCCACGCATTCTCACTTCGATCCGCCAGATCAACGAACGTAGCGGTACGCCCGACGACATCCGCCAGAAGGTTCGGCAGCTCAAGGCCGACGGCGCCGACGTCATCAAGATCTTCGCCTCCGCCAGCATCCGCGACGGCGGCACACAGACGATGACCGACGAGCAGCTCAATGCGGTCTGCGGCGAATCGAACGCGCAGGGGATGCGGACGATGGTGCATGCGCACAGCCCGGAATCGATCAAGGCGTCGGTGAACGCCGGATGTCTGCAGATCGAGCACGGCGTGTTTGCGACCGACGAAGTGCTGAAGCTGATGGCCGATAAGGGTGTCTACTTCGACCCGAACGTCGGCGTCGTGCTGCAGAACTACTTGAAGAATCGCGACAAGTACAACGGCATCGGCAACTACAACGACGAAGGCTTCGCCTATATGGAAAAAGGGCTGAGCCTCAACAAGACGATGATCCAGAAGGCCGTCGCGACGCCGAAGCTGATGATGGTGCTTGGCACCGATGCCGTGGCGGGTGCGCACGGCCACAACGCGGATGAAATCGTCGAGCGCGTGCGCCAGGGCGGCCAGCAGCCGATGGACGCGATCATCTCAGCGACGTCGATGTCTGCGAAATCCCTGCGGCTCGAGACGACCATCGGTACGCTTGCCGCCGGCTACGAAGCCGACATCGTCGCGCTGGATGGCGATCCGCTGAGAGATATCACCGCCGTGACACGCGTGGCGTTCGTGATGAAGGGCGGAAAGGTCCACAAGTTCAGCGCCGGAGCCGCGCGACCAGCTCGCTGATGTCGTCGGGCAGCGGAAGATCGAACGCCATGTCGCGGTCATCCGCGGGGTGACGGAACGTCAGACGCCGCGCGTGGAGCGCCTGCCGGGGAAACGTGATCGGGCGCAGTTCATCCGGACCGTAAATATAGCGGACCTCCCCCACCAACGTGTGCCCGCGCAGCCGCGCCTGAATCCGGATCTGGTTGCGCTTCCCCGTCACCAGCGCGACTTCGATGAGCGATGCCCCCGCCAGTTGTTCGATCACGCAGTAATGGCTGATCGCTTCCTTGCCTCGCGGATCGCGCGGCGACGTTTCTTTCTGAATCAACGCCTTCAGATCCCACACCAGATGGTCGTGCCACGTCCCTGACGCCGGCGATGGATGCCCGTAGACGACCGCCTGGTAGATGCGCTCGGGCTCGTGTCGTTTGAACTGTTCCTTCAACATCAACTGCGCCGGTTCCGTTTTTGCGAACAGCACGAGACCCGACGTGTCGCGATCGATCCGATGGACGACGAACGGGCGGCGGCGGCCGCGGCGGCTCAGGTAGATCTTCAGATCCTCGAACACCGAGCGCGCGTCGTTGCGGCGCTGCAGCGGCAGCGGCACGGCGAGTAACCCGGCAGGTTTGTTGAGGACGATCAGCGCGTCGTCTTCATAGACGACCGGCAGATCGCGATCCGCACCGAGCGACGACCGCTTCTTCGCCGTACCGGGACGGTCCTCCCAGAAGCGGACGACGTCACCGGCGGCCACGCGCGCAGGCGCATCGGCCATCGTCATCTCGCGATCGTTGACGAACACCTTGCCACGTTCGAGCGCGGTCGCTGCGCGCGCGCGCGACCCGGCGCGATCGGGCGCGGCGAGATACTTGTCGAGGCGCGTGCCGACTTCCTTCGCGGCAACCGTCCATTGCGGCATACGCCATGATACGTGCGCTTCGGCCGGGCCGTGCTCGCGAGTACAATCGAGCCATGTCCCTACAACCCGAACAGGCGCTCTTCCTTCGTGACTCCGCGATCCGCACGCTCAGTATGGAGCAGCCGATCACGCAGCGCGTCATCGAGGCCATTCCGCTCGACAAGGGCGACTACCGGCCGGACGACATCGGCAAGACCGCGCTCGAGTTGGCGCGGCACATCGTCGGCGCCGAGCACCTCTTCACCGACGCCGTCATCAACGGCGCGTTCGACTTCAGCAACGCGGGAAAGCCTTCGGAGCTGAAGACCTCCGCCGACATCGCGCGGCGGTACGCCGAGACGACGAAGGCGGATCTCGCGCGGTTGGCGGCGGCGCCTGTCGAGGCGCTGGTGAAGATCGTGGACTTCCGCGGGCTGTTTCAATTGCCTGCCGTCGCGTTCCTGGATTTTTCGATGCACCACATCATTCACCATCGCGGCCAGCTGTCGATGTACCTGCGGCCGATGGGTGCGAAGGTGCCGGCGATCTACGGCGAGAGCTACGACAGCGCTAAAGCGAAAACCGGCGCGTGAGACGGCTCGCCGTGATCGCGTTGTGCGCGCTGGGCGTGGGTGCGACCGCGTGCTCGAAATCAGCTGATCCGCCGGCCTCCACGGCTCCGCCTGCGGCTGCGGTTGCGGCGGCCGAGATCTCGTCTGCCAGCGGCAGCGTGATCGGGCAGGGGCCTGCGCCGGGTTCGGCGGGCGCGGTCGTCGTCGTGCTCGAGCCGAAGATCGCGCGAACATTCCCCCTGACGGGCGAGAAGCCGGTGATGGATCAGGCGGGGCTGACGTTTGGGCCAGAGCTGCTACTCGTGCGGACCGGGCAGCCGGTCGAGTTCCGCAACAGCGACGACACGCTGCACAACGTGCGCGTCAGCCACGAAGAGACGCACGCTTCGTCGTTCAATGTGGCGATTCCCACCGGCGAGTCGTACACCTACACTTTCGAACGCGACGGTTTCTATCGCGTCGGCTGCGACATTCACCCGGCGATGGCGGCGTCGATCTTCGCGGCGTCCACGCCGTACACGACGCTCGCAGACAGCACCGGTGCGTTCTCGTTCGCCGATGTGGCCGCTGGCTCGTGGACACTCACGGTGTATGTCAACGGGAAGACGTTGCGGAAGGACGTCGCGGTCACGGGCGGAGTCACGCGGATCAGCATCGAGTAGGGGCCGACACTCGTGTCGGCCCGACGTTCAGACCTTCCACTCGATCTCTGCAGACTGGCCGGCGACGTAGAGGGACGTGTTCCAGTCCTGGACGAAGAACCACCAGGAAAACACTCCGGGCGGCGGCTCCGGCAGCTTCGGCGGAATCTCGAGATCGGACACGGGCCCTGCATCGATCCTGAACCCTCTCGGATTCGGCCGGACGATGACGTCGGGCGGCGCGATCACACACCAGGCCAGACCCGCGATCCGAATGCGTCCCGGTTTCCGGCGTTCGCGTTCCAGTGGCGTCTTCGCGTCGGGTGACCCGACCCACAGATCCAGATCGAGCGTGAGTGTCGCCTTGGCGTAATCCACGGCGAAGCGCAGCAGGTTGGCGTCGTGGAAACCGTTGGGCAACTGGCGATCGATGTCGGTCAGCGTCATCTCCTCATGCTATCAGTAGAAATCGTGAGCGCTGAAGTCGATGTTCACGCCCTTCATCCCCTGCACCTGCTCGGCGCGGATCGACGTCACGCCGTCCTGGACCTGCAGCACGCCGTCCACGATCAGGAACGGCTCCTCGACGATGATCAGGCGGTCGCGCGCGAAGAGATCGGGACGGACGATGATGTTCGCGATGCCGGTTTCGTCCTCGAGCGTGAGGAACACGAAACCTTTCGCGGTCCCCGGGCGCTGGCGCGTGATGACCATTCCGGCCACACGGACTCGGCGCCCCTGACGCGTGGCGGGTAAATCCGTCGCGCGCAGGATGCCGCGCGTCGCCAGCTCGTGGCGCCGCAGCGCCATCGGATGACGCCCGGTGGTCAGCCCCATCCCGGCATAGTCGGCCACCAGACGCTCAGCTTCGGTCATCGGCTTCAGCGGACATTCGGCCTCGTCTCCAGAAAACACCGCGGAGATCGCAGAGTCCGCAGAGAAATCTTTTCCAAAAAAGATCTCCGCGTTCTCGGCGTTCTCTGTGGTTTTTTCTTCTTGAAACAGCTCGCCTGACGGGCGGATGGCGCGCTCGGCCTGCCACAGCGCAGAGCGGCGGTCGTAGCCGAACGCGTTGAGCGCGCCGACATCGGCGAGCGTCACGAGTTCATCTCGCCGAAGACCCGCGCGCGCGACGAGATCCTCGATCGATTGAAAACGCGGCGCGCGATGGCGCGGCGTCCAGTCGTGCGAGCAGTTGTTGCAGAACGAGCGCCGCTCGTCCACGCGCTCGAGCATCGACGGATCGTCGCAGCCGCATTTGGGACAAATCACAGGGCTGAGGGCTGAGGGCTCAGGGCTGCACCCCCGCTCGGCTGAAGCCGTCGCGCTACGTGGCGTCGCGCTGCAAATGGCTCGTCCGGCCTGTTCGCGCAATTTGTTCACGTAGCACAGGCCGAGGCGGATCGCACCGTCGGCTTCGATGGTGCAGTCCCAGTCCGAGATCTGCACGTCGACCGGATGAAACCGGACGCCGCGGCGCTGCGCATCCTTCACCAGCGTCGACGGGTGGTAGAACCCCATCGGCTGGTTGTTGAGCAGCGCCGTGTAGAACGCCGCCGGGTAATGCACCTTGAGATACGCGCTCGCATAGGCGAGCAGCGCGAAACTGGCCGCGTGGGATTCCGGAAATCCATACAGCGCGAACGACGCGATCGACGTGATGATCTGCTGCGCGGCGTCGCCGGTGATGCCCTTGCGCGCCATCCCCTCGCGCAGTTCCACCTCGATCTGCTTCATCCGCTTCTCGGATCGCTTGAAGCCCATCGCACGGCGCAGATCTTCGGCCTGCCCGCCGGTGAAGCCGGCGGCGACCATGGCGATCCGCAGGAGCTGCTCCTGGAACAGCGGGACGCCGAGCGTCCGCTCGAGAATCGGCTCGAGCGACGGATGCGCATACTGCACCGGCTCGCGCCCGGCGCGGCGGTTCAGGTATGGATGCACCATCTGCCCGACGATTGGCCCCGGCCGGATGATCGCCACTTCGACGACGAGATCGTAAAACGTCGCCGGCTTCAGCCGCGGCAGCGTCGCCATCTGCGCGCGTGATTCGACCTGGAACACACCGATCGTGTCGGCCTCGCACAGCAGTTTGTAGACAGCCGGATCCTGCGGCAGGTGCGCCAGATCCACATAGGGCTGAGGGCTGAGGGCTGAGGGCTGATCGCTGAGAGCTGCAGGCGTGTTGATGAGCGCCAGCGAATCCTGCAGCACCGCCATCATGCCCAAACCCAGGAGATCCACCTTGACGATGCCCATGTCCGTGCAGTCGTCCTTGTCCCACTGCACGACGACGCGGCCGGGCATGCTGGCGTTTTCGAGCGGCACGCAGGCGTCGAGCTGCCCCTGACAGATCACCATGCCGCCGGAGTGCTGGCCGAGGTGCCGCGGCAGGTCCTGCATCTCGTGCCAGAGCCGCGCGAAGTGACGGACGCGCGACGCGTCCTGATCGAGGCCGACCGAAGACATCTGCTGCGGCAGCGCATCACCCGGATCGGTGAACTCGAAATTGTTCATCACCTTCGCGAGCCGATCGACCTGCGTGGGCTCGAAACCGAGCGCCTTCCCCACTTCGCGCGCTGCGCTGCGCCCGCGGTAGGTGATCACGTTGGCCGTCATGGCCGCGCCGTGCCGCCCGTATTTCTCGTAGACGTACTGGATCACCTGCTCGCGCCGGTCGCCGCTCGGCAGATCGAGATCGATGTCGGGCCACTCGCCGCGCTCCTCCGACAGAAACCGTTCGAACAGCAGATCCATCCCCACCGGATCGACCGCCGTAATCCCCAGGCTGTAGCAGACGGCGCTGTTGGCGGCCGACCCGCGGCCCTGCACCAGGATGTCGTGCTGGCGACAGAAATTCACGATGTCCCAGACGATCAGAAAGTAGCCGGCCAGCTGGAGCTTCTCGATGAGATCGAGTTCGCGCGTGATCTGCGCGCGGGCGCGATCGTGATACGGCTGATACCGATCGCGCGCGCCGGCGTCGGTAATGTGACGCAGAAACGACGCCTGCGTCTCGCTCGGCGGCACCGGGTAGTCCGGAAACCGGTAACCGAGATCCGCCATGGTGTACTGCAGACGATCAGCGAGCTCGCCCGTGCGCGCAACCGCATCCTTGTGGTCGCAAAAAAGTGCGGCCATGTCGGCGGATGATTTCAGGTGCCGCTCGGCGTTCGGCGCGAGGCGGCGGCCGGCGGTGGCGAGATCGGTGCGGTGATGAATGCAGGTGAGGACGTCAAACAGCGGCCGCGCGGCAGGCGTGTCGAAGCGGACGCCGTTGGTGGCCAGCGTCGGCACATGGAACGCGGACGCGAGGCTGACGAGCGCGGCGTTGTCGCGCGCCTCGTCGCGCCGAAAATGCCGCTGCAGCTCGACATACACATGGTCGCGTCCGAAGATGCCAACCAGGCGATCGAGCAGGCCGCCGACGCCGTGCCGCCGGCCGTCGAGCACCGCGCGGCCGGCCAGCGCGACGAGCCCGCCCGTGCAGCCGTCCAGTTCCGCGAGCGTCAGCGCGCCCTCACCCTTCGGCGCGCGCAGCTTCATCCGCGTCACGAGCTTGCAGAGATTGCGGTACCCCTCAGCGCTTTCGCAGAGGACAGGTAACAGGAAGTGAGAAGTCTGAAGTTTGAAGTTTGAAGTTCTAAGTTCTAAGTTCTCACTTCTAAGTTCCGTAACGGTCAGCTCCGCCCCGATGATCGGCCGAATCCCCGCGGCTCTTGCAGCTTTGTGAAACCGCGGCGCGCCGTAGACGCCGTCGCGATCGAGCAGCGCAAGCGCCGGGTAGCCGAGCGCCGCCGCGCGCTCGATAAGAGCTTCAGGAAGCGATGCGCCTTGCAGAAAACTGAAGGCTGACGCTGCGTGCAGCTCGACGTACGTCACCGATCAAACTCGAGTCAACTTTTAAGTTTTAACTTTTAACTTTCCTACATCCCCTCGTCAGCTGACGGTCCGTACTCGGGCATCACCAATTCGGCAATCGTCATCTTCCGCTCCTCTTCATCCACTTAATCCACAATGGCGTCAATGAACCAGCTATTGGCGTCACGGTCTCGACACACGCGATAGACCCCGCCGTCGCTCAGCGAGACGTCCCACTCGTCACGGTTCCAACCAGAAGTCTCAACTCTAAAGGCTGAAGTCTCACCGCGCTGAGAGTTGAGCGTTGAGCCTTGAGAGTTTCGAGTGGCATCCGTCAGCCACCACTCCCCCGACGTCCTCCACGGCCCGGCGCACTGCGTGACCGCGCCGCCGGTGAAGCCGCGGCGATCAGTGGTCACGCGCACAGGGCGGCCGTCGACGACCGCCACGCGCGCTGGCACGGGCTGGCGGCAGCGGCGAAGAGCCGAGACGACAGCGGACTCAGGGCCCAGGGCTGAGGGCTCCAGTCGAGCGTGGCGCACATCGGTTTGGAACGCCTTCATCGCGAATGCGCCCGGGCGCTCTGTGTCAACTGCGGCCGGCGCGCCGAAACGGTCCGGCCCCATCAACGCGCCAAGCCGCGCGAGGAGCGTCGAGAGCTGTTCGGGCGTCGGCTGCGTGCGTGTGTAGAGCGTGTGCTGTACCACGCGGCCCGGCGTCGGGTCGATGACGATCGTCACGCGATCGATCGCAGCATCAGCCGGGTGCGCTTCCAGATCGAGGAGCGCGAGCGTCCGCAGCGCGCGCACATCGCGTATCGGCGTCGGCAGTTCCAAACGTCGCGCCGTCGTTTCCTTCGTCACGAGGCGCAGCAGGACGTGCAGCACCGCCGCGCCGCGATCGCGCCGCTCGAGACGCGTGGACAGCGGCTCCAGCAGCCGCGTGAGCACGAATGACAGCGGCTCGAGATCCGCGATCGGCCATTCGAGATCGAGCGACGACTCGAACCGCTCCTCCTCGAGCATCGGCACGAGCGGACGGCGATCCTCACCGCGCGCCATCGCCTGCCACGCCAGCGCAGGACGTCCCATCCGCGACACGAGATCAGCGGTGGGCAGAGACGCCAGCTCGCCCAGCGTCTTCAGCCCCCATTTCGCAAAAGTCTCAAGTCTCAAATCTGAAGTCTCAGCGCTGAGAGTTGAGACCTGAGAGTTGAGCGTTGTCAGGATCCCGATCGCCAACGGCGCGAGCGCGTTCGCTTCATCGCCTGGCGCGACAATCGTCAGCCCCGGACGCGCGATCGCAAGCAGCAATGCGGCCATGCGTGTGCCGGCGACGGCAACATGCGCCCGCACGCCGCGCGCTGCGGCCTCCCGGCGCATGTCTTCGCCGATGGTCCGCGCCGGACCCAGCAGGCGCGACAGCCCGCTGACGTCCACCGACACCAGATCGTCGCGATGTCGCTCGTAGCGCGGTGAAAACTCCTGCGCGATCCCGATGAGCGTGGCCGTCCCCACCGCCGCCGCATCGCCTGGCGGCGGACGATACAGGCACGCGTACAAGGGCTTAGGGCTCAGGGCTATGGGCTTAAGCGGAGGTGCTGAGGGCAACGCTCGCCTCCTCTTGCTCACGCGCACGCGCGCGGACGATGCGTGCTTCCACATCGAGGCCATTGAATAACTGCGCGTCGAATTTGGCTGCCGCCCTGAGCCCTAAGCCCTGAGCCCTTTGTTCGAGGCGGAGCGTCAGTCCCGCCGAACTCCGTGCCATCGGCTCGGTCCCTATCAAGACACAGGCGGTCTGACTCCCCTCCACCATCCGCTGCAGCCGCAGCCAGGTCGTGAACGGCAGCCGCCGCACCGCATCCGCCGGCGCTTCGGCGACGTCGAACACGACCAGCCCGAAGTTGCCCGCCTGGAGCACGAGCGTGAACGCACGAATCGCCTGTTCGATCGCGCGCTGATTCAGATCGCGGCACAGCCCCTGATTCGTGACGATGTGCCCGCGGATCCAGAGAAGCTGGCTGAGATCGACGCCGGCCGCCACCGCCGACTCGACGTCGAACATGTCGAGCGCATCGACGAGCGCCACGAGCTCGCCGCGCGCGGTGGCCGCCGCCATCATCTGCAGCAGGAGGCTGGTGCGGCCCGACGATCGCGGGCCCACCAGCTCGGACAGCTGGCCACGCGGAAACCCACCGC
>JAYVMG010000632.1:0-6008 GCA_043759095.1 Acidobacteriota bacterium
CCGGTATGTTCCCCGAGTTCAACAATCGCGCCCAGCGCCTCATCAGCCTCCCCGACCGCATCGTCGACTGTTTTCTCCGGAGCGAGAACGCGACTGGCCGCGGCACTGATGAACTACCGACGACGGGATCGAAGGAAGTACTCGCCGTCAACGCCTACCTCGCGTGGTTGTCGCGCGGCTACGCGATGGGCGCGAATCCAGGCTGGCGAAACAAGAACGCGATCGCGCCAGACAAACTGACGCCGATCGGCAAGCTCGATGCGCGCAAGGGCGAGAGCCTCTACGCGGAGCGCTGTGCGTCGTGCCACGGCGCCGACGGACAGGGCGTGCAGATCGGCGACAAAAAAGCAGGACCGCTCTGGGGGCCGGACTCATGGAACGATGGCGCGGGAGCCGCGCGCGTCTACACGCTGGCCGGCATCATCCGGTACGCGATGCCGTATCTGAGCCCAGGAAGCCTCACCGACGAGGAAGCGCAGGACATCGCCGCGTTCATCAACGCGAAGCCGCGGCCGGTGTATCCCTTCAAGTCGCGCGACTATCCCGGCGCCAAAGTTCCGGTGGACGCCGTGTACTATCGCGCCGAGACCGCGCCTGAGTGACGCGCGACGAGAGTAGACTACTCGCGTGAAATTCGTGGCGCTGCTGACCGCCGTCCTGATGATCGGCGCAGCCTCCGCCGATACGCAGCGGCGCGGCGGCGGACGCTTCGGCGGCGGCATGCGCAACATCAAGAACCCGGCCTACGACGGCGCGTTCATGTTCTGCCGCATCATGTTCAACAACGCCTCGAACGGTGACGGCGCCGGCTGGTCGGTCGACTGGCCGCGCGCGGACGAGAACCTCTCCTTCCGCTTTTCAGAGCTGACGCGCACACCTGTCAGTCGCGGGTCGGCCGGCGAATACAACCACGTCGTGATCTCGCTGACGGATGCGGCGCCGCTGTCGCACTGCCCGTTCATCATGATGACGGAGCCAGGCGGCGCGTTCTTCGACCAGGCAGAGGCGGACGGTCTGAAGACGTATCTGGATAAGGGCGGCTTCCTCTGGGCGGACGACTTCTGGGGCGACTACGCGTTCGAGCACTGGATGAACGAGGTCCGCAAGGCGCTGCCGTCAAGCGACTACCCGCTGATGGACGTGCCGCTCGATCACCCGCTCTTTCATGTGCTGTACGACGTGAAGGCGATCCCGCAGATCCCTTCGATCAATTTCTGGTACGGGACCGGCGGGCGGACGTCAGAGCGCGGTGCGGACAGCGCGCAGCCGCATGTTCGCGCCATCTCCGACCGCGACGGCCGGATCCTCGTCGTGATGACGCACAACACCGACTTCGGCGACGCCTTCGAGCGCGAAGGTGACAGTCGCGAGTACTTCGAGGCGTTCGCCGGCGCCGGCTACGCCTTCGGCGTCAACACGCTCCTCTACTCGTTGACCCACTAACGTCGCGGGTAGTCCTTTGTCGCGCCCGTGCGGCCGTTCGTGACGGAGAACGATCCATCTGCCTTCGCACTCACCTTGATCCAATGCGCGCCGGATTCGTCGATGTTCGCGATCCGGTCGTTCGCGAAGTTCTGGGCGCCCGACGCCGACGAACGGTGCAGCTGCCAGGCATCTTCGAGGCCCGGCGCCTTGTGCAGCGCGGCGAGCAGCTCGGGCGCTCCGCCTTTTGCCGCACCGTTGTTGACGATCGCCACGCGAGGAGCGATGGCGGACAATGTCGCCGGATCGGCGGCGTCGACGCCGCCGTGATGCGCCACAAGATAGACGTCGGCCGTGCCGATCAGATTCTTCGGGCAGACGAGATTGAAGAGCGGCGCCCCGCTCAGGTCGCCCACGTCGAGAAAACGGAAACGGCCGAAGCGCAGCAGCACGCCGGTCGATCCCGGGTTCTCAATCTTCTCCTGCGCTTCTGACGCCGCGGGAGCGCACGCAGGATTTGCGGCGCCGGCGCCCGGCAGCGGTTTTTGAAGCGTCGCACGTGCGGAACTCACCACCGTGACTTCGACGCCCTTCAGAGGAATGCGCTCGCCGGGTTTCGGCGCCAGGTGACGCCCCTTCGCGCGAACGGCGGCGTACCGTTCAAACGCCGCCATCGTACCCGGCACCCCGGCCTCCGCCCGCGGATCGGGCGATTCGTGATCGATGAACGTCCGAACGGGCATGAGCTGCGAGAGTTCGACGATGCCGCCGTCGTGATCGGCGTGGAAGTGCGTGATGAGCACATTGTCGATCCGGGTAACGCCCGCCGCGTGCGCCGCAGTCAGGATCCGGTTCGCGTCGCGCGCCAGCTTCGGATCACCAGGGATCGACGCGAACGTTCCGTCGCCTGGGAAGCCGGTGTCGACGAGCAGGGTCTCGCCCGCCGGCGTCACGATGAGCGTGGACTGGCCGCCCTCGACATCAATGAAATAGATATCCAGCGTCGACCGTGCGGCCATCGCTGCCGGCGCCGCGAGCATCGCCAGCACCACAATGTGGCGCACGACCTTTGGTCGTGCGATTTTCGCCCAGCGGAATTTCGTCAAGATTCCTCCCCCGTGAGATGCTGAGGCCCATGCGCATCGCGCTCGTCGTCACCGGCGGCTTCGATCGTTCCGGCCGCGAGCGGGTGGCGCCGAACCTGCTGTGGCTCGTCGAACGCCTCGCCCGCGTCAACGACGTACACGTCTTCGTTCTTCACTATTATCCCGAACCGTGCAGCTATCCGCTGCTCGGCGCGACGGTCCATGATATCGGACGCGTGGAGGCGCCGCCCGGCTTCCGGCGTGCGCTGCAGGGCCGGCGCCTCTCCGCCGCGATGGTGGCGCATGGCCCGTTCGATCTGCTGCATGCGTATCACGGGATGCCGGCGGCGATTGCGGCGCCCGCGGCCGCGCGACTAGGCCTTCCGTTCGTCGTCACACTCGACAGCGGTGAGTTCACGTCAATGGACGACATCCAGTACGGCTTGCAGCGCCGTTGGGTCGATCGCCGCGCCGTCGCATCTGCGATCCGCGCCGCGGATCGCGTGACGGTATCGACCGCGTTCATGGCCCGCCTGGCGACGGTCGGGCCAATCGCCTCGCCACCAGCCATCATCCCGATGGGGATCGACACGAGCCTCTTCGCGCCCGCCACACGCGTTGAGGGTCCGCCATGGCGACTGCTGCGCGTTGCGAGCATCAGCCCGGTGAAGGACTATCCGACGCTGCTTCGCGCGCTCGGTCGCGTCGCCGCCCAAGGGCTCGACGTGCATCTCGACGTCGTCGGCGAGGACACGATGCACGGCGCCGCGCAGGCGCTGACGAGCACGCTCGGCCTTGATTCCCGCGTCACGTTTCACGGATTTCAGCCGACCGATCAACTCGCTGCGTTCTACGGACGCGCGCATCTGCACGTCGTATCGTCTCGACACGAAGCCGCAGGCGTAACGATCCTCGAAGCGGCCGCGACGGGATTGCCGACGGTGGGCACCGCGGTGGGCTACGTCGCGGACTGGCGGGCCGACCGCGCGGCCGCGGCGCCCATCAACAATCCCGACGCACTCGCCGGCGCGATCACTGATCTGCTTCGGGATCCTGCGCGGCGATCGCGATTGGCATCGGCCGCACGTGTGTGGACGCTGGCGCACGATGCTGACTGGACGGCGCAGCGGTTCGGTCGCCTCTACGCAGGCGTCTGAGGGGCCACCACACGAGTGCTTCGGCGACGGCGACGCTGATAGCGGCGCCGACACCGCCCTGCGTCGGAATCAGCAGCGCGCCGGCGCACAGCTGGACGACGAGCGCGATTGCGCTCCAGCGAACCACGGTCGCCTCGCCGCCAGACGCGTAGAGAAAGACCTTTCTACCAGAATTGCTCAACAACGGGATGAGTCCGATGCTTACCCACACGAGCGCCGGCGCCGCGCGCGCGAACGACGGTCCGTAGACCAGCCGAAGGACCGGGGCAGCGAACAGCAGGCAACCGATCATCAGGCTGGAAGACGCGACAAGCAGTCCGCGATCGAACGTGTGAAACAACCCGGTGGCCGCCGCGCGATCGCGTCCGTGTTCGTACGACAAGACAGGCAACGCGCCCGCGAACACCGCCTGCGGCGCCAGACGCGCCACGCTGCCGAATCGCGACGCGGCCGCGAACAGGCCGACTTCGGACTGCGTCGAGAGATACCCAAGCATCAAGGGACCGAGGCGCATCTGCACATTGGCCACGATGCCGGAGGCGGCAAACGGCAGCGCGCGCCTGGCGAGCGCGGTGATCGCATCCGCATGTGGAAGCCACACGCGTCCCCGTGCGCCGAACACCGTGCGCCAGCACGCCACCGCCGTCACAATCTGCGCGAGTTGCACGATGACCGCGAGCGCCAGCAGCGAGCTGATCATCCCAGCCGGCCCACTCGACCCGCCCGACCCACCCAACCCGCCTGACCCACCCGACCCAACATGCACCATCCACCATGCGGCGCCCAGCTGAATCGCAAGCCACCCGGTCTCCACACCGAGCACCGTGGGCAGCCAACGCGGTTGCGATCGAAACAGCGCGCCAAAGCAGCCGTACGCCGCGCCGGCGGCGCCAAGGAGTGATGCGACGCGCAGGCCGGCGACCGTCTCCGCGTCCGACGATAGAAATCCCGCGCTGGTGTACAGCAGCGCAGCCAGCGGAACCGCGAGCGCGAGACGAAGGACGAGCGCGCCGCACAACAGCGCGCCGGGTTCCGAGTCCGACCGAGCGCCGTCGCGTGTCAACAGCACGCCGAGTCCGCAGTCGACGAGCACGGTCAGCGTCGATGCCCAGGCCGTGCAGACAATCCAGCGGCCGAATCCTTCCGCGCCCAGGCCGCGCGCCAGCGCGAAGGACAGGCCGAACCCGATCGCCGCACGCGCCATGTTGGATCCAAGAAACGCGGCGCTGAGGCGCGCGATGCGCGCCAATGGCGTCATGCGGCGGACACGCCGGGTTCCGCGATCGGGCAGCCTGCAATCCGTCGCACGAGGCCGGAGTCTGCAATCTTGCGCACCGCGTCTACGCACAACGGCCGCGGCGCTACCTTCCTCGCGAGAAACACCGCTGCGAATTCCGGATTACCGACAAGCGGCCGTCCCTCGACGGTCACCAGCTGCACATCGCGCCGCTCGGCCTGCAGCAGCGCGGCCCCGGGCTCACCGGCCAGCGGCGGGATCACCATCAGGTCTGCGGGTAGGCCGACCGCCAGTCGACCCGCGCGCGACTGCCGCAGCAGCGCCGCCGCGTCGCGCGTCACCATGCGGAACAACGCATCCGGCGAGAGCGGTCCCGCTTCGTGCGCCGCGCGCAGCTCGTCGAGCAGATCGCGCGATCCGGTCACGCGAGAATCCGTGCCCAACGCGACGGTCACGCGTGCCCCATCTGCGCTGGCGATCAGTTCATGCACACCCGCCGTCTCGCCGAAGAGAAAGACGTTCGATGCGGGACACCACACCAATCCGGCGCCCGCGCGCGCCACGCGCCGCCAGCCGTTCCCGTCAATCGCCACACCGTGGACGATGACGGTGTTGGTTTTCAGGCAGCCGAGCGCCTCCAGCCGCGGCAGTTCGCCGCGCGCCTCGGCGTCAACACCCTCCGCCAGATGCACCATGAACGGCGCGTCTGATGGCGTCGCCTGCGAACGCGCGGCAACGTCGCCGCCCGGTTCCCCCCGCGCGCCCACCGGCCGTGCTTCGAGCAGAAACGAGTGCGCCCAGCCGTACCGGCGCACCACGCGAATGGGCATCGTCCGGCGCAACTCGGCGTAAAACGGATTATGGTGCGCGACGGTGGTGACGCCGGCGAGCAGATTCTTCAGGCCGCCGATGAACAGCCGCTCGATCAACGGCAACGCGCGGCCATCGCGAATCGCCCGGTCATGCGCGAGTCGCGGCGTCATATCCGCGATCCAGTCCGATGCGTTCGCGTACCGATCGCGGCCCTTGATCCGGCCGTAGTGATTCAGTTCGAGGTGATCGTGCGCGTTGACAAGACCTGGCAGGACGAAACCGCCCGCGAGATCG
>JAYVMG010000633.1:0-2251 GCA_043759095.1 Acidobacteriota bacterium
GATCCGCGTCACGCGATGATCGATCTCTATCTGCCGATCTGCAACGCAACGGATGCGCAGCCGATCACGGTCGGCCATCTCGGCCAGAGCCTCGACGGATTCATTGCGACGCACGCCGGCGAATCGCAGTACGTCACCGGTGAAGAAAACATCCTGCACCTGCATCGCATGCGCGCGCTATGCGACGCCGTGATCGTCGGCGCCGGGACGGTGGCCGCAGACGACCCTCAGCTCACCACGCGGCACGTGACGGGCCCGAGTCCGCTGCGCGTCGTCCTCGATCCGACGCGAAGACTCGCGGCGCACTACAAGGTGTTCAATGACGACTCGGCGGTCACGTGGTACGTCTGCGCGAAGTCGCTGACCCGC
Source organism: Acidobacteriota bacterium (assembly GCA_043759095.1). Classification (GTDB taxonomy): domain Bacteria; phylum Acidobacteriota; class Vicinamibacteria; order Vicinamibacterales; family CAVVIG01; genus CAVQFC01. The sequence goes on from JAYVMG010000633.1 coordinate 370, forward strand.
GACGGCGAAACGCATGTCGGCCACGCGGACGTGGTGGGCGTCGACGAAGGACCGGACGGCGTGGACGTCACCGAGGTGCTGCGCCTGCTGCGCGCGCGCGGCTGCCACCGCATCTTCGTGGAAGGCGGCGGCGTCACGGTGTCGATGTTTCTGGAAGCCAACCTGCTCGACCGCCTGCAGATTGCCATCGCGCCGCTCCTCATCGGCGACGGCCGCCCGGCGATCCGCCTGCCGGCGCGCACCACGCTCAGCGACTGCCATCGACCGCGCTACCGCGTCTTCCGCATGGGCGCCGACGTGCTGTTCGACTGCGAGATCGGGCCGGATGGCAACAATGCGGCGGCGCCGGCGCCGCAGCCGCCGATTACTCGCGTCATCTAAGCGCTTCACCGCAGAGGACTTGCCCTCCGCTTCCTCAGTGTCCACCGTGGTAGCGAGTTTCAGGACGGAAGCCAGGCCGCCAGGTCTTCGTGGCCAACGGTGATCGACGATCGGCGCGCATCGACGTGCGCAACCCGCCGGGCGCGCCACGCGCCGATAGCCGTCGCCCGGTCGGGAGAGACTTCGGCGGCAGCGTCCGCCCACCCATCGATCAACTGACGCTGCAGTTCGTGTAACACCGGCGTCAGAACCCAGTCACTGCGGCCACGCACAACGTGATAGCCCAGGCTCTCGAAACTTTGCGCGGCGAACCCGGTCGCGCCGGGCCCGAGTGCAGGACCGAAACCCTTGGCCGTCCGCTGGTGTGCGTTCACCAGACCAACAACCAGCTCATCGTCGGCATCCGCCGGCGAGCATTCGATGCGACCGTCGTAGTTGAGCGCGAACAGCACGGTGGCGCCGGCATCCGCGCATCGGGCGGCGAGCTCGTGAACCCATGGCGCCGACACAAGATCGAGGAGCGCCGACGCGGTGACCAGCGCGCGGCCATCAAAGATCGATCGATCGTCAAGCGCGGCGAGATCCAGACAACGCGTCTCGACACCGGGCGCTGCGGGCGCCTGAGCAAGGAGCGCCCGATCGTGATCGACCAGGAGCCAATCCGCAGCGCCGATGCGATTGGTCAGGTAGCGAAGATTGGATCCGGCGCCCGCGGCGAGATCCAAAATGCGTGACTGAGGGCCGCGGCGAAACGCGTCGATCGCGGCCTCCGTGACGGCGGTCGCGCGCGATGCATGATCGACCGGCTCGCGCAGCGCCAGCCACTCCGCGCTGAAACCCATCGCTTACGCTTTCGCCTCGAGCGCGAGCGCCATAGCTATGGCGGCGTCATCCCACGTCGGGAGTCGATCGCGCACACGTCGCGCGCCGGCACTCAGTTGCGCGCGCAGTTCCGCATCCCCCAACACACGCGACAACGCGTCCGTGAACGCTGCCAGGTCGCCCGGCGGCACGACAATGCCTGCGTCGGCGCCCACGAGATCCGCAATGGCGCCGGTCGCGGTGCTGACGATCGGCAGGCCGCGCGCGAGCGCCTCCGCGACGACCATCCCGTAGCCTTCATACAGCGTCGGCAGCACGAACAGATCCGCGCGGTCGTAGTGCGTGGCCAGCATGGCCGCCTCCATGTCACCCGCGAGGACGATACGGTCCTCGACACCTTCGGCGCGCACTAAATCACGCACCCGCGCCACGGTCAGCGGATCGCGATCGAGGCTGCCCGCGCATATCAGCCGCCAGTTTCGATGGCGCACGGCCGCCAAGGCGCGCACCAGCAGCTCGTGGCCCTTGCGCGGGGTCAGCGTTGCAACACACAGGAGGGCCACGTCAAAGGGCTTAGGGCTTACTAAAGGCTCATCTGAGGGCTGAGGGCCGAGGGCTGAGGGCTTCTCGCCGGGAACTGAAAGCTGAGCGCTGACAGCCGACCCGCGCGCGATCGGAG
>JAYVMG010000634.1:0-5980 GCA_043759095.1 Acidobacteriota bacterium
ACGTTGTGCGGCAGGGTGAACTGACACGGTCCGCGGAAGATCTGCTCTGCAAGATCAGCCACGTCCACATCCGTTCGTCCCAGGTTATAGGTCCCCCACGGTTCGGACACGCGCGCGGTCGTCGGACACAGCCAGACGTCGTGCCGCGTGAAAAACCGGGCGAGCTGACGCCGCGCGGTGTTGATCCCGGCAAGAGCGGCCACGAACTGCGCGCTCTTCATCTGCTTCGCGTATTCGTAGATCTTGAACGTGACAGGCTCGAGCGTGTCCGGGCCAATCGCGTGGCCGCTTCGCTTCGAGTACCCCTCGAGCCGGAGGTCGAAGCCGAAAAACCACACATCGCTCATGAATCGCATCGTCTGGAGTCCCTCGAACTCGGGACTCTCCTCGATCACGCGGTGCCCCATCCCCGCGAGCAGGACCGCCGTCCGCTCGACCGCCTTCGCAACCTCAGGGTCGACGTCCACGCCCATCAGGGCCTTCGTGGACCAGCCGATCCGCAGGCTCGGCGGCCGCCTGCCCGCGAGAGCCGCGTACGATTCCGATGGCTTCGGGATCACGAACGGATCGCCGACCTGCGGCGCCGAGACGCAATCGAGCATCGCGGCGGCATCGCGCACGCTTTTCGTCTGCACGAAATTCTGACCGAGGCCGTAGCCGTTCTCGTCCTGCAGCGGTCCGAGCGAGACGCGGCCGCGCGACGGCTTGAGCCCGACGCCGCCGCAGAAACTGGCCGGCACGCGGATCGAACCGGCGATGTCCGAGCCGTGCGCGATCGGCGCCATCCCGGCCACAACGGCCGCCATTCCACCGCCCGTCGATCCACCGGCTGAATGTCCGGGCATCCACGGCGTGCAGGTGTTGCCGTGCAACGCCGTTTCGGTCGTGCCGGCCATTGAGTACTCGGGCGCCGCCGCGCGTCCAAGAATATTCAGACCAGCGGCCTTGAACATCTCGCACAGGTGCGTGTCCTGCGTGGCGACCATGCCGCGGCACAGGCGGCTGCCGAATTCGACCGTGCGGCCGGCCTCGTGACCGAAGAAATCCTTAATGAGGAACGGCACGCCGCGAAAAGGACCGTTGCCGAGCGTTCGCTCATCGAGGTCGTCGATGCGATCCGGGTAGGTTTCGATGACAGCGTTGACCGCGGGGTTGACGGCAACGATCGCCGCCGCAGCGAGCTGCGCGAGTTCCCTGGGCGACACCTGTTTCTTCGCCACCAGCGAGGCGAGCCCGAGCGCATCGTACGCGGCGTATTCGGCGAGCGTCACCGGTAGCGCTTCACGAGATCGTCGGCGGTGGTGAACAACGGCTCGATGTCCACGGGAATCGAGGCCAACTTATCCAGCAGTTTCTGCACGGACGGCCGTACGACGCCCATCGTTTCGCCAAGCGCTTTCGCGGCGGCGTAATTCCCCTCGGCCTGGATCGTCATGATGTCGCGCGTCAGGCCGGCCACGCCTTCCTTCACGCGATCCGTGTTCACGGCGAATGTGCCGTCATCGTTGACCACGAACCCGTGCTGATCCAGCAGGTAGTTCACCTGAATGGCGATGCCGCGCCCGTGCGCTTCGTTCACGCCGAAGCGAATCGACCGGAACGCCGACGCCAGATACGTCGTGTAGAGGGACGCCTCGAGCGACTTCGGCATCACGCCCTTGTCGATCATGTGCTGGATGGCGAACAAGCCCGAGATGTCGGCCTTGGCCTCCTCGAGCGCGCTGTAGGTTTCCTTCAGTTCCTGTCGTACGGTCGTCTTCCGGCCATTCACCGTGATGCTGTGCGGGCCCAGGCCGTGCATCAGCTCATGCACGACGATGTGCGTGAAGAAGGCCTCGAACGAGAGCGCGTTCTGATCGGCGGCGGGCAGCGCGATCTTCGAAATCGGCAGCAGCGTCTTGGCGAACTTCGCGTCCTGCACGTTCTTCAGCATCACGCGTTTCGTGCCTTTTTCGCGAACCACACGCTCGTCGTTCGGCAGATTGAACGCCGCCGTCTGCACCGCGCGGTTGCCGTCGCCAGACGCGTAGATCTCGTTGACGACGGTGATCGGCGCGAGCGCGCCAAGTTTGGGATTGCGCAGCGTCGGATCGATCGGCAGGTGATCTTCGATGTCCTGCAGCTCGGCGGCAAGTTTCTGCAGCTTGGCGGTCTCGACCGCGTCCTGCACGGTCACATACGCCTCGAAGCCGGCTTTGTAGTTGAACAGCTCGTCTTCGTACACCTCGTACGGGCCGATCGTCGGCTCGATGGCGCCCTGCAGCTCCATCCACGCCACGTCGCTTTCGTAGTAGTCATTGGACAGGAACGCGTCCGCGCGTTTCGTGAGGAACGCCTTGAGTGTCGGCTCCTTCGTCAGCTGCGCGGCGTCGCGCAGCAGTTCGGCGGCTCGCGCGAGCTCGCCCTGATACTCCACGTTGTAGGGCACCAGCATGAACGCGTTCCCGGAGCGTCGGATGACGGTGAAGAACCCGGTGGCGCGGGCGCGCTCGGCTTCGGGCAGCGACTGGATCCAGCGCTCGAGGTCGGCCTTCGACGCGCCTTCGGGATAGTAGTTGGCGCCGACCGGCTTGGCGGGCGCACCGGGCACGAACACCGCGTCGTGGTCGATCCGCGACCAGGGTCCCTTATTGATCAGGAAATAGTGCAGGCGCGCGCGCCCCTCGGGCGACTGATCGCGGACCAGGTCCACCAGCATCGACTCGTTGCCGGCCCAGGCCTGGCGCAGGAACAGCGCATCGACGATTTTCGACGCCTCGACCAGCTTCGCCAGCACGCGGCGATCGACGTCGGACAGCTTCGACAGATCGGCGCTGATCTCGGTCGGCGCGAACCGCGCCGCCATCTGCTGCAACGCCTTGGTATTTGGCGCAACGACCTCCTGGGCGCGAACCACCATCGCCGCGGCGCACACCAGCAGCCCCACGCCCGCCATCAGAATCGTCATGGATCGCGTCATCTCCCGTAGTCTACAACTGTAAGACAAATTCAGTCGTGAGCCGACCGATCTGTAAGTCCCGTGAAGCCATCGCACGAAAACCGCCTAACATGTGCGAGACGCGAACGGCATAGTTTACGCATCTGCCGTCGGCATGGATCCAGCACCATCGCCCGCAAGCAGCTCCACCCATCCTGTGCCCGCGACGTTCGAAGACGGTCTCGGGACACGCCGGCGCGCCGTCGATCGCGCCCGCAACGAAACGGTCGAGATGCTTTGCCTGCGCGGCGAGCTGTCGGCGGTGCCGTCGTTCGAGTTTGCGCTGCGCGAGCAGTTGAGCCATCTGGCGTCCTTCAGCCATGCCTGCTACGGACACGTCCGTAGCGTCGAACGGATGAAAGATCACGCGTCCACGCTGGCGCTCGTCTCCGACGTCACCGTCGGGATTCGCCTCTCCGAGATCCTCGGGTTCGCAGAAGCCGCCGACGTCACGCTGGACATCGACGCCGCGCTCTGCCTGCTTCGACAGCTCGTGCCGGCCGTGGCGATGCTGCACGAGAACATGCCGGACATCGCGCACGGGGCCATTGCCGCCGAGCGTCTCATCATCACCCCAGGCGCGCGCGTCATCGTCGTCGAACATGTGCTGGGATCGGCGCTCGAGCAGCTGCGCTTCTCGCAGGAACGGTACTGGAAGGAGCTGCGCATCGCCCTGCCGCGGTCGCCGGGGCTGCCGCGATTCGATCATCGCGCCGACGTGACGCAGCTGGGTGTCGTCGCGCTGTCGTTGATTCTGGGACGTCGCCTGCGCGACGATGAAGGACCCTCACGTCTCGGGGACTTGGTGTCCTCCGCCTGGGCCGTCTCCACACGCGGCGGGCTCGAGCCGCTACCGGCCGGCCTGCGCGCGTGGCTGATGTGTGCGTTGCAGCTCGATGCCCGTCACTCGTTCAGCTCGGCAATCGACGCGCAGGAGGAACTTGAACGCGTGCTCGGTGAAAGCGATTACCTCGCCGCGCCGGCGACACTCGAATCGTTCCTCGAACGGTATCGCGCCGCGCTGGAACCGGCGCCCGTCGTGACCCAGCCGGTGGTCAGTCACGCGGTCGCCAGTCAACCTCTCGTCAGTCAGGCGCTCGCCAATCAACCTCGTGTCAGTCAACCGCCGGTGATCTCGCAGCCGGTCGTCGCCCCGCCCGGCGTCAGCCACGTCGCGCAGACGCCGCTGGTGATGACGCCCATTGCCGCGCCGACACCCGCGCCGCCGCCCTTCGCGCCTTCTGTCGCACCGCCTGTGGTCGTTCGACAGGAGTCCGTCATTGCGCCGCCGCTGGATATGTCGTTGCCACAGCGGGAGATCCCGAAGCGATCCAACTTTCCCAGGCCGTGGCAGTTTGCCGCGGCGGCAGTCGCGCTGATCGCGCTCGCGGGCGCGGGCGTCACCGCCACGCGCCGGTACGTGGCGCCCAGCCCTGTCACGAGTGAAGGCACGCTGATCATGACGACGAACCCGCCTGGCGCGAAGCTGTACGTGGACGGCGTCGAGCGCGGCACGACGCCACTGACCGTCACGCTCAAAACCGGCGCGCACGCGCTCGAGCTCCGCGGTGACGGTCCGCCGCGCGTCATGCCGATCACGATGACCGCCGGCGCGCAGGTGTCGCAGTACATCGAACTGCCGAGGACGGCGGCCACCGCCGGCCACCTGCTGGTGCGGACCGAGCCGGCCGGCGCGAAAGTCAGCGTCGACGGCACATCGCGCGGCACCTCGCCTGTGACCGTGGCCGATTTGGCGCCTGGTGAGCACGCCGTGCTGCTCGAAAGCGACCGCGGATCGGTCAGGCAAGGCGTGACGATCGAAGCCGGCGTTACCGCGTCGCTCATGGTGCCGCTCGTCGCCACGTCGGATAGCGCGCTCGTCTCCGGCTGGATTGCGGTCTCGGCGCCGGCGGACGTGCAGGTGTTCGAAAACAAGCGCCTGCTCGGCACGAGCCAGAGCGATCGACTGATGGTCTCGACCGGCCGCCACGACATCGAGATCGTCAACGAGACGCTCGGCTACCGGACCGCGCGCACGGTCCAGGTCTCGGCCGGCAAGGTGACGCCGATTAAGATCGATTTCCCGAAAGGCACGATCGCGCTGAACGCCGTGCCCTGGGCGGAAGTGTGGGTGGACGGCGAGAAGGTCGGCGACACTCCCATCGGCAATCTCTCGCTCGCGCTCGGCTCGCATGAAATCGTCTTCCGCCACCCGGAACTCGGTGAACAGCGGCATGCCGCCATGGTCACGCTCAATGCACCGGCGCGCCTCAGCGTCGACTTGAGGAAAAAATGAAGATCCTGCTCGTCGCGACAATCGTTCTATCCGCCGCCGGCGCCTCCGCGCAGGATGCCGACATCTCCGCGGCCCGCGATCTCTACGCATCGGCTTCGTACGACGATGCGCTGGCCATGTTGAACCGTTTGCGATCGGCGGAACACCCCGCGAGCCAGTCGCGGGCCATCGAGCAGTACCGCGCGTTCTGCCTGCTGGCGCTCGGCCGATCGGCCGACGCGGAGCTGGCGATCGAAGCGGTCATCGCCGCCGAGCCGTCGTTTCAGCCGGGCGACACGGATGCGTCACCGCGCATCCGATCGGCGTTTACCTCCGTCCGACGGCGCATGCTGCCGTCCATCATCCAGGCGAAGTACGCGCAGGCGAAGGCGTCGTTCGATCGCAAGGAATTCGCCGCCGCCGCTGACGGCTTCACGCAGGTGCTGACCGCGCTGGCCGACCAGGACGTCGCGGCGGAATCGAAACTGCCGCCGCTCTCGGATCTGCGCATGCTCGCCGGAGGATTCCAGGAACTCGCCGCGAAAGCCGTCGCACCGCCGCCGCCCCCTCCCGCCTCGGCCGCCGCGCCAACACCGCCCGCCGCGCCCGCCCCGCCGCGCATCTATACCGGCGCCGAGTCGAACGTGACCCCGCCAGTCATCGTCGCCCAGACGCTGCCGCCATTTCCCGGGAAGGTGACCATCCCGCGCAACGGCAGACTCGAGGTC
>JAYVMG010000635.1:0-5979 GCA_043759095.1 Acidobacteriota bacterium
AGCGCCGAGCGCGACGCCCTCCTCGCGCTGCCCGACTACGTCCTGTCACGGGACCGATAGGCACGCGGGAGTGGCCTCCCCGCTCGCTCAACGCGCCACCGAGCTCCGCGATGCGATCCGGCATCACGAGGAGCGCTACTACATTCATCACGATCCGCAGATCTCTGACGAAGAGTTCGACACGCTGCTGCACGAGCTCGAACGGATCGAGGCGGAGCATCCGGACCTCGTCACACACGATTCGCCCACGCAGCGTGTGGCCGGGCGGCCGGTGGACGGTTTCGAGTCGGTGGACCACCTCGTGCCGATGCTCAGCCTCGACAACGCCTACAACGATGACGAACTGCGGGCGTTCGACGAGCGCGTGCGCAAAGGCTTAGGCCAGGTCCTTTCGGACCCCGCGCTGGACCCGCCGTCGGCGATCGCCTACGTCGCGGAGTTGAAGATTGACGGGCTCAGCATCGCGCTCACCTACGAGAACGGCCGGCTGCTGCGCGGCGCCACGCGCGGCGACGGTTCGCGCGGTGAAGAAGTGACGGCCAACGTCCGCACCATTCGCGCGATCCCGCTGTCGCTCCGAAACGGCCCGCCCGGCCGCGTCGAGATCCGCGGCGAGGTGTACCTGCCGCGCACGTCGTTCGAACGGATCAATCGCGAACTCGAGGACGCCGGCGAGCCCTTGTTCGCCAACCCCCGCAACACGGCTGCCGGCACGATGCGGAATCTGGATCCGTCGCTGGTGTCGAAGCGCAACATGGGCGCGTTCGTGTATCAACTCGTCGGCGCCGCCCGGGACGGCCAAAAGGCCGTCCCCTACGGATCCGTCGTAGGGGACGGCGTTGACGCCGTCCCAATTCACGCCGTCCCAACGCACGCGGCAACGCTCACCGCGCTGGCGTCGTGGGGACTGCCCGTCGAGCCGCACTGGACGCGCTGCGCCGGCATCGACGAAGTCATCGCGTTCTGCGCCGCGTGGGCCGACAAACGCGCGGGCCTCGATTTCGACACCGACGGCGTTGTGATCAAGGTGGACGATCTCGCGCTCCGCAAAACGCTCGGCGCCACCGCAAAGTTTCCGCGCTGGGCGACCGCCTTCAAGTTCCCCGCGCAGCAGGCGACGACGACGCTGAATGCGATTGCAGTGAACGTGGGGCGGACGGGCGCCGTGACGCCGTACGCCGTCCTGGAGCCGGTCAAGCTCGCCGGCTCGACGATTTCGATGGCCACGCTCCACAACGCCGAAGACGTGGCCCGCAAGGATGTGCGCCCGGGTGACCGCGTGCTGATCGAGAAGGGGGGCGACGTCATCCCGAAGGTGGTCAAGGCGATCCTTCCGCATCCCGACGGCACGCCGCGCGGCGAGCCGTGGCGGATGCCGGACGAGTGTCCCGTGTGCGCGAGCGTGCTCCAGCGCGACGAGGACGCGGTCGTGTGGCGCTGCGAGAACGCGTCGTGCCCGGCGCGGCTGCGGCGCAGCCTGGAACATTTCGCTTCGCGCACGGCGATGAACATCGAAGGCCTCGGTTCGTCTCTGGTTGACCAGTTGATCGAACAGGGGCTCGTGAAAGACTGTGCTGACCTGTATCAGCTGACCGCGGAACAACTCGAGACGCTCGTGGTGGCTCCGCGCGAGCCGCGCTCGGAGCGCGCTGTCCCGCGCAAGCTGGGCAAAGTTGGCCGGAACGTCATCGTGCAACTCGAGCGAAGCAAGTCGAACGATTTGTCCCGCCTGCTGTACGCGCTGGGGATTCGTCACGTTGGCGAGAAGGCCGCCGTGACGCTGGCGCGACATTTCCGCTCGATGGAGCGCCTGCTTGCTGAGTCACCAGAGGCGCTGCAGTCCGTCAACGAGATCGGGCCTGTTGTGGCGGCGTCGGTTCGCGCGTTTGCGGAGGAGCCGAGCAACCAGGCGCTGATCGCCAAGCTCACCGCGGTCGGCGTCAGGATGACGACGGATCTGGCGGAGCCGAGCGATCAACCGGGGCCGCTGTCGGGCAAGACGTTCGTCCTCACAGGCACGCTGACGGCGATGTCGCGGGAAGAGGCGACCGCCGCGCTCGAGCGGTTGGGCGCCAAGGTATCGGGTTCGGTCAGCAAGAAGACGTCGTGCGTGGTCTTCGGGGCCGAGGCGGGCGCCAAATTGGACAAGGCGGAAAAGCTGGGCGTGAAACGGATGGACGAGGCGCAATTCCTGACGTTCCTGACCGCCTATAATTGATTCGCTGCGACCGTGCGGCGCACCATGCCAAAATTCCGCATCCTGGTCATCGACGACGAAGCCGCCATTCGGGATTCGCTTCGGATGACGCTCGAATACGAAGGCTACGAATTTCTCGGCGCCGCCACCGGCCAGGAAGGCCTGACGCTGGCTGAGCGCGAAGCGCCAGACCTCGTGCTGCTCGACGTCAAGATGCCGGGTATGGACGGCATCGAAGTGCTCGAGCGGCTGCGCAACATGAATGAGTCGCTGCCCGTCGTCGTCGTGTCCGGACACGGCACCATCAGCACCGCGGTGGAGGCGACCAAGAAGGGCGCGTTCGATTTCATCGAGAAGCCGTTTGCCAGCGAGCGGGTGCTCGTCAGCCTGCGCAACGCGCTCGATTCCCGCCAGCTTCGCGACGAGAACAAGACACTCAAGAAGGCCGTGGAAGTGCGGCATCAGATGATCGGCGACAGTCTCGGCCTGAAGCAGGTGATGGCGGCAGTCGCGCGCGCGGCGCCGACCAACGCGACGGTGCTCATCACCGGTGAAAGCGGCGTTGGCAAGGAACTGGTCGCGCGCACGATTCACCGCAACAGCCTGCGCAGCCGCGAGCGATTCGTGCAGGTGAACTGCGCGGCGATTCCCGAGGAGTTGATCGAATCGGAGCTGTTCGGACACGAGAGGGGGTCGTTCACCGGCGCCACCGAGAAGCAGGTCGGTAAGTTCGAGCAGGCCGATCGCGGCACGATCTTTCTCGACGAAGTTGGCGACATGAGCGCGAAGACTCAGGCCAAGGTGCTCCGCGTGCTTCAGGAGGGCGAAGTCGAGCGGCTCGGCTCCGCGCGCACCATTAAGGTGGACGTGCGCGTGATCGCGGCGACGAACAAGAACCTCGAAGAGGAAATCGAGAAGGGGCAGTTTCGCGAGGATCTGTACTTCCGGCTGGCGGTGATCCCGATTCTGGTGCCGCCGCTGCGCGAGCGCCCAGACGATGTGGCGCTGCTGGTGCGGCACTACATGGAGTACTTCAGCCGCGAGAACAACGTGCGGCCGAAGCGGATTACGCACTCGGCGCTCGACGCGTTGGGCCGGTACCGCTGGAAGGGGAATGTCCGCGAGCTGCGCAACACGGTCGAACGCCTGAATATCATGACCGGCGGCGATGTGATCGATGTGCCGGACCTGCCCGATGGCGTGCGGTCGCCGGCCACGTGGACGGCTGGAAGCGGCGCGGGGGGAGGAGGCGGGTTTACCTCGCCGAAACTGCCGGCCGACAGCGAGACGGCGAAGGCGAGCACGCTCCGCGAGTTCAAGGAGAACGCGGAACGGCTGTTCCTGGTGGGGAAGCTGCGCGAGAACGGGTGGAACATTTCGAAAACCGCGGAAGTGATCGGCACACCGCGCAGCAACCTGTACAAGAAGCTCGAGCAGTATCAGATCAGCCAGGAAGCGGATGGATAGTGCAGGGCTGAGGGCGTAGGGCTAAGGGCTCGCGTAGTACAATCCTCGCTTCGCAGTGAGCCAGACGACCGCCCGCCTTCGCGCTCTTCGAGCGCCATGGCGGACAAGTCCCACAAGGGCTTGCCCGCCGAAGCCCGGAGGGCGTAGGTGGGAGGAAAGTCCGAACTCCGCAGGGCAGTGCGCCGGGTAACGCCCGGTCAGGGTAACTTGAAGGACAGTGGCACAGAAAACGTACCGCTCACCATAGCCCGCAAGGGCGAAGGTGAGTAAGGGTGAAAAGGTGCGGTAAGAGCGCACCGCGCTCGTGGTAACACGGGTGGCAGGCAAAACCCCGCACGGAGCAAGACCAAATAGGGAGATGAACGGCACCCGGTGCGGCAACGCGCCGGTGACTACGCCATCCGGACGGCCCGTCCGGCAGTCTCCGGGTCGGTCGCTTGATCCCGCCAGTAATGGCGGGGCTAGAGGAATGGTCGTCGTCAGCCTCGCCCGCAAGGGTGGGGCGGGAACAGAATTCGGCTTACGGCTCACTGCGATTCTTTGTATTTCAGAGTTGAGAGTTGAGACTTTTAGACTTCAAACTTATGAAACGTGCCCTTCTCGCGCTGCTGACCCTTGGCCTGGCAGCGCCTCTGATCGCACAACAGACTCCTGGTCAGATTCGTCCGCGTCCGGCTGAGGGGCGCGAGCCGGAATTCAAACCGCCGACCATTCGCGAGTACAAACCCAAGTCGCAGCTCGTGGCGCCCGAGCACCTGGTGCCGCGCGCGAAATTTCCGGTCATCGACATCCATAGCCATCAGCCGACGCCGATCTCGCCCGCGGAGTACGACCGCGTGATGAAGGGGATGGAAGCGAACAACCTGCAGATTCTCGTCAACCTGAGCGGCTCGTTCGGCGATCGCCTTCGCCGGGGCGTCGATGCTCTCAAGGCCAGCAAGTACAAGGACCGCATGGTCCTGTTCGCGAATATTAATTTCGGCGGCTCGGTCGGTCTCGGCTTCGGCGCGAAGGCGGCCAAGCAGCTGGACGATGACATCAAGGCCGGAGCGATGGGGTTGAAGATCTTCAAGGACCTCGGCATGTTCGTGAAGAAGGCGAACGGCGATCGCCTGCCGGTCGATGACCCCGAACTCGATGCCGTGTGGGAGACCTGTGCGCGCAATCACGTGCCGGTGTTGATTCACATCGCGGAACCGCCGGCATTCTTCGAGCCGCTCGACTACGCGAACGAGCGCTGGCTGGAACTCTCGCTCTATCCCGATCGGCGCCATCAGACCGGCGTGCGTTTCGAACAACTGGTCGCCGAGCGCAATAACCTGATCAGGAAACACCCGAACACGACGTTCGTGCTCGCGCACTTCGGCTGGCACGCCAACGATCTGGTCAAGGCCGGCACGCTGCTCGATCAGTATCCGAACGTGTACTTCGACGTGGCGGCGGTGTTGTACGACTTCGGCCGCCAGCCGCGCGCGGCGCACGACTTTTTCGTCAAGTACCAGGACCGCATTCTGTTCGGCAAGGACAGCTATCAGCCCGACGAGTATCCGTACTACTGGCGCGTGTTCGAAACCAACGACGAGTACTTCGACTACTATCGCGATTACCATGCGTTCTGGAAGCTGTACGGCATCGGGTTGCCCGATCCCGTGTTGAAGAAACTCTATTATCAGAACGCGCTGAAATTGACCCCGGGCCTGTCCCGAGCGGGTTTCCCGCAGTAACCATGCCCTCATATCTCGTGACCGGCGGCGCCGGTTTTATCGGTTCGCACCTGACAGAGGAGCTCGTTCGCCGCGGTCACGCCGTGCGGGTCGCCGACAGCCTCATCACCGGCAAGCGACGCAACCTTGATCACATTCCTGGCGTCGAGTTCCTTGAAGGCGATCTCGCGGAACTCGCGTTCGCCCAGCGCGCCGTCGCCGGCATGGACTACGTGCTGCACCAGGCGGCGATTCCGTCCGTTCCGCGATCGGTGAACGATCCGATCGCGTCGAATCGGGCGAACGCCGATGCGACGCTGAACGTCCTGGTCGCCGCGCGCGACGCGGGCGTCAAACGTCTGGTGTTTGCCGGATCCTCCTCGGAGTATGGCAACACGCCGACGTTGCCCAAGCGCGAGGACATGACGCCGAGCCCGCTGTCGCCGTACGCGCTCCAGAAGGTGATGGGCACGCAGTACTGCCAGATGTTCACCCGTCTGTACGGGTTCGAGACCGTCGTCATCCGGTACTTCAACGTGTTCGGGCCGCGACAGGATCCGAGTTCGCCGTACTCGGGCGTCATCTCGGTGTTTGCGACGTCGCTCAGCGAAG
>JAYVMG010000636.1:0-5962 GCA_043759095.1 Acidobacteriota bacterium
ATCAGGCGGTCCTGCTTCAGGTAACGCCGCACCGCCCAGCTCAGCACGACCAGCAGGAGCGCAGCGACCACCCACAGCATCATGACGTGCTTGGTGACCGAGAAGTCGATCCCCATAATCGTGGGCAGGTGGATCAGCGGATCGCTCAGGCTGCTGTTCGCCACGTGATGAATGATGGTCTCGCCGGCGTCGAACTTGCCGGCGTGTCCCTCCACCGCGGCGGCGGCGTGCTCTTGTGCGATTTCCTGGACGAACATCGTTGTTTTTATGACGCGAACAGGCGCCGCAGTGCGAGCGCCTCAATCAAGTGCAGTGCGATGAACGAACCCGTAAAGCTGACCGCGAACGGCACGGCCGGCTGTGACAACCCTTTGATCACGAACGCCACGTAGGCGCCGAAGAACACCATCTTGCCGACGAACCCAGCGATCATCAGCCCGGTCAGCGCCGTGGGATCCCGCCGGTACGTCTGCTCCGCCAGCAGCCAAGTCGACACCGCGACGACGAGCGGACCCGCCATCCCTAACAGTGTGGCCGTACTGGTCTGCGCGCCGAACCCGATCGTTGTCGCCAGCCAGGACAGCAAGCCGGCGCCAACCATCCACCCGACCGTGGTCATTTCTTGAAGAACACGGTCTTCGCCAACTCGTACATCCCGACGACCACCCCGAGCAATAATCCGCCGAGCAGAAACCAGGGCGACGTGCCGCGCCAGTTATCGACCGCGTAGCCGATGCCGCCCAGTAGAAGAATCGCGCCGATCAGCGTGTAGCCGGCGCCTGCCGCCGGCCCCGCCTGTTCTGCGGTCGTCTGCAGAGCGCGGGCGCTTTTGGCGAGGGGGGATTCGGAATCGTTGGCCGGCATGCGAGCAGACCATTATCCCCGACTTATCTCCAACGCCGGCTGGGCAGTATATCGTACCTTGTGAAAAACTTCACGCAGCGTCCAAAACGCTCGACCACGGTGGACACGGGGGACACAGGGAAGTCCGGTTAGTGCTTCTCCTCCTGTCCTCGGTGTCCCCTGTGGTGGAGAGCTTTTTCTGGGGCTAACGGAGCGCCGCCGTGCTGCCCGCCACGCCCAGCGTACGGGCCGAGACGTCGGCCACGTGGAAGAGCAGCTGCGGGTAGACGCCCAGGACCAGCGTCGCCATCACCGCCACACCGAGCACCAGGGCCAGCGCCGGGGTCATCACCGGTTCCGAGCCGCTGGTCTCTTTCTTCAGATACATGAAGACGACGATCCGGACGTAGTAGTAGAGCGAGATAGCGCTGTTGAGAACGCCAATCACCGCCAGCCCGTAGTAGTGCGCGTCGATGGCCGCGCTGAACAGCCAGAACTTGCCCATGAAGCCCGCCGTCGGCGGGATGCCGCCGAGCGACAGCATGAACAGCAGCATCGCGAACGCGGCGAACGGATTGCGGAACGCCAGCCCGCTGAAGTCCTTCAGTTCGTCGCCCACGACGTCCCGGCGGCGCAGCAGGGTGATGACGGCAAACGCGCCCAGCTGCATGAACGAGTAGATCATCAGGTAGATCAGCGTCGCCGTGATGCCGCGCGCCGTGCCCGCCACGATCCCCATCAGCAGGTAGCCGGCGTGCGCAATCGACGAGTACGCCAGCATCCGCTTCACGTTTGATTGCGTGACCGCCGCGATATTCCCGGCGGTCATCGTCAGGATCGACAGCACGTAGAAGAGCAGCCGCCAGTCGGCGCTCATCGACGGCATCCCCTCGACGAAGATGCGGATCAGCATGGCGAACGACGCGGCCTTCGATCCGACCGAGAGAAACGCGGTGACCGGGGTCGGCGCGCCTTCGTACACATCGGGCGCCCACATGTGGAACGGCACCGCGGCAATCTTGAACCCGACACCGGCGACGACGAGGATAACGGCCAGCATCAGCCGTGGATCTTTTTCCTGGCCGACAAACGCGGACGCCATCACACGCAGGTTCGTGGCGCCCGACAGGCCGTACATCAGCGACATGCCGTAGAGCAGGATGCCGAGCGAAAACGCGCCGAGCAGGAAGTATTTGACCGCCGCCTCGTTCGACCGCTGGTTCGGCTTGATGTAGCCCGCCAGGATGTAGAACGACACCGCCATCGTCTCGAGCCCGATCATGATGGTGATGAGGTCGATGCCGCCGGCCATGATCATCATGCCAAGCGTGGCGCACAGAATCAGGAAGTAGTACTCGCCCGGCGATGCGGCGCCCTCGGTTTCCAGATAGCGGATCGACATCAGCACGGTGATCGCCGCAGCGAGCAGGAAGAGGATCTTGAAGAACAGCGAGAAACGATCGACCGCGAGCAGGCCGTGCGCGACCTCAACGTGGGTGTTGGCGAACGGCACGAGGGCCGCGGCTGTCGCGCCCAGCGCCAGAAGCGTCACCCACGCCAGCGCCGCGCGGCGCTCCTTCGGCAGCAGCACGTCGGCGATCAGGACGAGCAGCGCGCCGCCAGTGAGCACCAGCTCCGGCAGGATGTAATAAAAGTCGGAGAGCGAAACCCCTGGCGGCATCAGCGTCTTTCAGGGGCCTGCCCTGAGTCTGCCGCAGGGAGCGGATTGCCGTTGACGTCGCACGGCATCGTCGACAGGAATTTGGCCGCCGGATTCGTCGAGACGGCCACCATCTCCGCCGTCGGCGGCGCCGTGTTGCACTCGGCGTACTTCGCCGCGTACTGCGGATTCACGCGCATCATGATGTGCTGCACCGACGTCTCGAGCCGGCGCAGGAACGGCGCCGGATAGATGCCCATCCACACGGCGAGAATCAGCAGCGGCGCGAACGTCGCGAACTCGCGATGGCTCAGGTCGGACAGGTGTTCATTCTTCGGGTTCTCGATTTTTCCGAACATGGTCCGCTGGTAGAGGTACAGCATGTAGGCGGCGCCGAGCACGACGCCGCTGCCGGCAAACGCCGCCCAGATCTTGTTGGCCACGAACACGCCCTGCAGGATCAGCAGCTCACCGATGAAGCCGTTCAGCGTCGGCAGGCCAATGGACGACATCGTCATCACCAGGAAGATCGCGGCGTAGACCGGCATCACCTTCGACAACCCGCCGTATTCGGAAATCTCACGCGTGTGCCGCCGCTCGTAGACGACGCCGACGAGCAGGAAGAGCCCGCCGGTCGAGATGCCGTGATTGAGCTGCTGGATGATGCTGCCGGTGATGCCGACCGGGTTGAGCGCGAACATTCCCAGCATGACCATCGCCATGTGACTGACCGAGGAGTAGGCGACCAGTCGTTTCCAGTCCTTCTGCGCCAGCGCGACGAGCGCGCCGTAGACGATGCCAATGATCGACAGCACGACGATCATCGGGACGAAATACCGCGTCGCTTCAGGCACGATCGGCAGGCTGAAGCGCAGGAACCCGTAGGTGCCCATCTTCAGCATGACGGCGGCCAGAATGACCGAGCCGGCTGTCGGCGCATCCGTGTGCGCGTCGGGCAGCCAGGTGTGGAACGGGAACATCGGCACCTTGACCGCGAAGCCGAAGAAGAACGCGAGGAAGATCCACCACTGCAGGTTGAACGGAATCTGCAGCTTGTGGAACTGCGTCACGTCGAACGTGTAGACACCCGTCACGCTGTGCGCGTAGAAGTACAGCGCCAGAATGCCGAGCAGCATCAGCACGCTGCCGACCAGGGTGTAGAGGAAGAACTTGATCGCCGAGTAGAGCCGGTTCGCGCTGCCCCAGATGCCGATCAGGAAATACATCGGCACCAGCATCACTTCCCAGAACAGGAAGAACAGCAGGAAGTCGAGCGACATGAACGCGCCCAGCATGCCGGTCTGCAGCACGAGGAGGAAAATGTAGTACTCCTTCACGCGCTCGGTGATGGCGTTCCACGACGACAGGATCGCGATGAACCCCATCATCGTCGTCAACAGGATCAGGAGCGTGCTCAGGCCGTCGATGCCGAGGAAGTACTCCGCGCCGACGGACGGGATCCACGGCGCCCGCTCGATGAACTGGAAGTCCGGGCCCTGCGGGTTGTACCAGAACCACAGCGGCGCCGAGATGCCGAAGCCGGCAAGGGCCGTGATGTTCGCAATCCACCGGATGGCGTTCTCGTGCTGCTTGGGAACCAGCAGCAACAACAGCGCGCCGGCCAGCGGCGTGAACAGAATGATCGAGAGGTAATGATTCATAAGCAGTTGGCGAAGGCTTCAGCCGAGCGTCATCTCACAAACAGATACACACCGACGGAGACGAAAATCCCGAGCAGCATGAACAGCGCGTAATTCTGCACGAGGCCGGTCTGGAATTTCCGGATCGCGAGGCTCGATTCCTGCACGACCCAGCCGACCAGGTTCACCAGCCCGTCAACGACCGTGCGGTCGGTCAGGCTCGAGAACCAGGAACTCACCACGGTCAGGCGTCCCGTCGCATTCACCGCGCCGTCGACGACGACGCGATCGACGGTCCAGAGACCGCGGCCCGCCGCGAACGTGCCCGAGATGACCGACGCATTGTAGATCTCGTCGACCCAGTACTTGTGTGACAGGAGGCGGTGCGCACCGGCCCAGCGCTCTTTCCACTGCTCGGCGATCTCCGGTCTCGTCACATAGAACCTCTGCGCGGTCCCGATGCCGATGACCGCGATGATCACCGAGAAGGCCATCAGCCCGAGTTCTTCGGCGCGCGACACATGCGGCTCAGCCTCGTGGTCGGCCTCGGCGATCGCGTGCGTTTCCGGCGAGCCGGGCGCCATATGCGCCTCACCGTGCGTCTCCGCTGTGAAGCTTGGCTCGAGGAAATGTTCCAGCGTGTTGCCGCCGCCGAGCGCGGCGGGGATGCCGATCAGGCCGGCGACCATCGCCCCGATCGCCAGCGCCTGGAGCGGGAACGTCATCGGCGCGGGCGACTCGTGCGGCCCGTGCCACGGTCCATGCCCATGTCCGGCGCCGTGATCGTCCTTCGCGCCGTGCGCGTCGTGGGCCGCATGATCGCTGTGCGCGGCAGGCGCATGGGCGCCATGCGCGTCGTGCGTCTCCCAGGCCGGCCCGCGGTAGGCGCCGAAGAACGTCATCGCCATCAGACGCCACATGTAGAACGCCGTCATCAAGGCCGTCGCGACCGCGAGCACCCAGACGAACTTGTTGTGCAGGAACGCCTGGAAGAGGATCTCGTCCTTCGAGAAGAATCCGGCAAACGGCGGGATGCCCGCAATCGCCAGCGTGCCAATCATCATGGTCGCGAACGTGACGGGCATGTATTTCTTCAGGTTGCCCATCTTGCGCATGTCCTGCTCGCCGCCCATCGCGTGGATCACCGACCCGCTGCCGAGGAACAGCAGCGCCTTGAAGAACGCGTGCGTCATCAGATGGAATGCGCCGGCTGAGAACGCGCCGACGCCCATTGCGGTGAACATGTAGCCGAGCTGCGACACGGTCGAGTACGCGAGCACGCGCTTGATGTCGTACTGCACGAGCCCGATCGATGCGGCCATCAGCGCCGTCAGCACGCCGACAATCGCCACGATGGTCATCACCTGTGGCGCGTGCGAGAACAGCACGGCATTGCGCCCCAGCATATAGACGCCCGCGGTGACCATCGTCGCCGCGTGGATCAATGCGGAGACCGGCGTCGGACCTTCCATCGCGTCCGGCAGCCAGACGTACAGCGGAATCTGTGCGCTCTTCCCCGTCGCGCCGATGAACAGGAACAGGCAGATGAACGAGATGACGCCGAAGTGCATCGTCTCGACCGGGAGGGACGCCGCGGCGTTCTGCACTGCGCGGAAGTCGAACGTGCCGAACGTGTAGTAAATCAGGAAGACGCCGAGCACGAAGCCCCAGTCGCCGATGCGGTTGGTGAGGAACGCCTTCTTGCCCGCGTCCGCCGCGCTCTTCTTCTCGTACCAGTACCCGATCAGCAGGTACGAACAGAGTCCGACGCCTTCCCAGCCCACGAACATCACCAGGAAGTTGTTGCCCAGGACGAGCA
>JAYVMG010000637.1:0-5960 GCA_043759095.1 Acidobacteriota bacterium
GAAGGGATCGGTCTTCTTCAGGATCGCGCCGGTCCGCGTGCGGATCTCGAACTTGTACTTCTCGCCGTCCGCGAGATTCGGGATGAAGATCTCCCAGACGCCGCCGTCGAGAAACCGCAGCGGCGTGACGCGTCCGTCCCACCCGTTGAAGTCGCCGATCACGCTGACGCGATCCGCATTCGGCGCCCACACGGCGAAGTGCACGCCGGTCGTGGCGCCCACGGTGATCCGGTGCGCGCCAAATTTGTCGAACGCGCGGTACTGCGTGCCCTCGGTGAACAGATGCAGGTCGTCGTTGGTCAGCACACGGCCGTAGCGGTACGGATCGTCGATCTCCGTCACCTGACCGCCCGCGAACGTGATCCGCAAACGATAGTCAGGCATCTCCGCGCCTACCTGACCTACCTGACCTACCAGCCTGGCCTCGAACACGCCGGCCACGTCCCGCTTTTCCATCGGCGCCAGCGTGTTCGTCGCCAGAACTCGCACTTCAACCGCGCGCGCTGCCGGTTGAAACACGCGGATCACCGTCGCACCGGCAGTGTCTGTGTGCGGGCCGAGGACGGCAAACGGATCGCGATGCGTGCCGGCGGCAAGCGCCGCGAGGGCGGCGTCGAGCGCGAGCGTCTGGCTGACCGGTGTCACGTCTGGATCTTATCGGCATTTTGTTAGAAACTGCCGCATGAAGAAAATCCCGTCGCGATCGATGAAGGCGGCGGACGCAGCAGGCCAGGTAGGTCAGGTGGGTAACGGAGCGGACGAAGCGTTCGACTGGTCGTGGCCGCGGCAAAAAGAAAGGGCGGGCCCATGAGCCCGCCCCCTCCGTGTCGCACCCACGTGACCTACCCGACCCACCAGACCTACTCGACCTGCTGGACCTGCTGGACCTGCCCGGCCTCTACTGGATCGTCGCCTTCTTGACGTAGTCCATCTTCGGGAACGACGCCTTCAGGTAGACGTTGCCCTGCGACTGGATGCTGCCCTGGTTCGGCTTCTCGCCGTACTCGGCGCTGATCTTGTCCACCGCGTCCATGCCGGAGACCACTTCGCCGAACGGCGCGAAGCGCTGCGAGTCGAGGAAGCTGTTGTCCTTGAAGTTGACGAAGATCTGCGTCGAACGCGAGTTCGGCGCCGACGTCTGCGCGAACGTCACGTAGCCGCGCTTGTTGCTCTCCTTGACCGGATCGTCCTTGATGCTCTCCTTGAACTTCGTCTGCATCGCAGGATCGCCAGCGATGCCGAACTGGACCATGAAGTTCGGCACCACACGGAAGAAGCGCGCCTCGTCGTAGAAGCCGGCCTTCACGAGCGCGTAGAAATGATCCGCGGCGTTAGGCGCCCACACGCGATGCACTTCGACGACGAACGGGCCGGCGCTCGAATCGAATTTCACCTTGAACGTCGCCGGCGCCTTCGCCGCGGCGTCCGCCGCCTGCCCTGCGTAAACGGTCATGCCGAGCGCGCCGACGGCCAGCGCCGCGGCCACAAACCTGCGAATCATGTCGGGCTCCTTTGAAATTTCAGATTTCTGAGTTCGGATTTCAGACTTCTACGTTCTAAGTTCTAACTTCTAAGTTTATATGTACAACGTCCCCTCGCCCGCCAGCACCGCCTCTCCGCCGACGCGCACGCTCGAAATCTCGCCGTTGGCGACGCCGATGGACATGTGGACATGGCTGGGCCGGCCCATCTTCACACCCTGGAGGCTGATCATCGCCTCCGCCGTCTCCGGTGTCACGATCTGGTGCTGCACCAGATAGCAGCCGAGCGGTCCGCTGGCGCCGCCAGTCGCCGGATCTTCCGCCACGCCGAGCCCGGGCGCAAACATCCGGCTGTAGACCGTGGCGCGCGATCCGCCGGGCTCCGCCGAGAACACAAAGACGCCGTGCGCGCCGCTGTTCGTCTGGCGAAGCAACTCGCCGAGGAGGGCCGGGTTCACCACCACATTGTCTACCGCGCTGCGCGTCGTCAGCGGCACAAACAGGAACGGGACGCCGCAGGACACCACCTGGACCGGGTGGCCGGTGCCGGCGACCGCCGCCGGCGACAGCGACAACGCTGCCGCGGTCCGCGCCGGATCCGGCATCGGGGCGCCGAAGGCCGGAGATGATTGCGTCATCCACGCGAAGCTGAGATCGTCGCCCTTCCAGGTCATCGTCACCGGCACGGGGCCGATGCCGCACCCGAACACCCAGCCTGGACGGCCGCTCTCGATGACGCCGGCGCGCGCGAGCGCGAACGTCGAGCCGATGGTGGGATGCCCGGCCATCGGCAGTTCTTCACCCGGCGTGAAAATGCGCATCCGGACGTCGGCGCCCGGCCGCCCGGCCGGCAGCAGAAATGTCGTCTCGGAGAAATTCATCTCTTTCGCGATCGCCTGCATCGTCTCCGCCGGGAGCCCCCGGCCGTCCAGGAACACCGCCAGTTGATTGCCACCGAAGAGGTGGTTGGTGAAGACGTCGTAGTGGAGGTAGCGGTATGATCGGGCCATGGTGTTAGCGCATTTTACGACGAGCGAAGGGAAGTTCACGATCCAGTTGTTCGACCAGGAAGCGCCGAAGACGGTCGAAAACTTCGTGGGGCTGGCCGAGGGCACAAAGGAATGGACCGACCCGCGCACGGGGCGGAAGGGCACGACGCCGTATTACAACGGCACCATCTTCCACCGCGTGATCGACGCGTTCATGATCCAGGGCGGCGATCCGCTGGGCCAGGGCACCGGCGGTCCCGGCTACAAGTTCGCGGACGAGTTCCACCCGAAGCGCCGGCACGGCAAGGCCGGGGTGCTGTCGATGGCCAACTCCGGACCGAACACGAACGGCGGCCAGTTCTTCATCACGCTCACCGCAACGCCGTGGCTGGACGACAAGCACAGCGTCTTCGGCGAAGTGACGGACGGCATGGACGTGATCACGAAGATCGGCGGGACGGCAACGAGCAAGCCGGGCGACCGGCCGCTGAAGCCGATCACGGTCGAGTCGGTGACCATCGAGCGGAAATAACTCTCAAGTCTCAGGGCTCAACTCTCACCGGACCGTGAGACTTGAGACTTGAGACTTGAGACTTGAGACTTGAGACTTGTCAGGCCCCGTGGCGCCTGAGCAATGCCGCCGCCTCGCGATGATTCTTTTCCGTCGCGAGCGACAACGGCGTCTGCGCCTCGCCGTTCGGCGCGTGGACGTCTGCGCCCTGCGTGATCAGCGCCGTCATCGCATCGATGTTGTTGTTGGCAGCGGCCAGGTGCAGCGGGCGCCAGCCTTGTGCGTCTGCGCCGTTGACGTCGGCGCCGTGTCCGATGAGCAGCGCGGCGACGAACGTGTGATTGCCCACCAGCGCCGCGTGCAGCGGCGTGTTGCCGTTCGCATTGCGCGACCGCGCGGCGACGTCAGCGGCGTGCGCGACCAACAGCTCGGCTACTTTCGCATGACCAAAGAATGCCGCGAGATGCAGCGGCGTCCAGCCGTCGCTGCTGTAATCGTTGATGCCGGGCGCGCCGATCGCCCCGCTCGCGCTTTCACCCAGTAGCCGCTCGACCCGCTCGATTTCACCAGCCGCGCACGCCTCGAAGATCGTCAGCGTCGCGCCGCGGGCCACGAGCAGGTTCACAATTTCCTTCTGGCGATGGTAGACAGCGGTTAGGATGGCGCTGTCACCCGTGCGGCTGCGCGCGTCGATGAGCGTCGGATCGGCCGACACCATCGCCTTCACGCGCTCGAAATCCCCGGCCTTAATCGCGTCAATGAAGGCGGCGCTACTGGAAGTGGTTTCCGGCATGCTCCGAGTTTATCGCGGGACTCATCGCGGGACGGCAGGTCCCAAAGGACCCGCCCTACGGCTAGCCCTGGTCGCGTGTGCACTGGCGTGCTCGAGCGCCGCGCACGCGCAGACGTCTGCTCCGGCGACAGCCCCGGCCTCGCATGAACGACCGCCGCTCGGCGCATGGTTCACGGTCGACGCGCTCGGCGCGCTGCCGTCGAGCGCCAGTCTCTTTCCCCTGCTCGACACCGTCCCCGATGTCATCAGCGATCGCATCGACAATGGCGGCATCAGCTCCGGTTCGCCCGCGCGCGTCGGCGCACACGGCGCCACCTGGACGCAGACGACGTACCGCGTGGGCGATGCGGACATCACGAACCCGAACGGCACCGGCGCCCCACTGCTGATGCCGGGCACTGATGTCTGGGAACGCGTGGACGTCACAACCGGCCTGATGCCGATTGACGTCGGCGTACCGGGCATGGCGGTCGGCCTCGTGCCGCGTCGGCCGTCGGCGTCAATCGTCCGCACGCTGGAACTCTTCGGCTCGCCGCCGGCGGTGAACGCCGGCAGCGCGACCGTGAAGCCGCCGTCGATCTCGCGGCTGAACTCCTGGGCGAACGCGAACCTTTTCTTGGCGGGTCCGCTCGCGTCCGACACGCTGAGCGGCCTCGTCTCCGCCAACTGGATCCGCTCGTCGTACTCCGAACGGGACAGCACCGACGAACTCGCGGGCAGCCTGGCATCCGCGTTCGTCAACATCACGAGCACGCCGAGGCCCGGCGACGAGCTGCGATTCATCGGCTGGGGTCAGCGGACGCGCGACGCGATTCCCAATCATGTAGCGTTCGGCAACGCGACCGCCGGTCAGCAGAACATCGGGCTCCACCTGCAGACGGCATGGCAGCATCAGCTGACCAACATCGACGCGGGTCTGCGCGTGTTCGGTTCGTACACGCTGGGACATCGCTCCAGCGATCTGATCGCGCCAGCGGCGATCGTCGTCGAGCGCCTGAACGACGGCCCGGTGCCGTCGCTGCTCGATCCCGGCGTGGGCGCCGACAGCACGTGGTCATTTGGCGCGCGCCTGAACCGATCCGTCGGCGCGCACGTCATGATGGCCGGCGTCGATCTCTCCGGCGGGTCTACCAGCGTGCAGTCAGTGTTTGCCGGACGCGTCGGCGAACTGGTCAACGGCATCCCGGCGCGCGTGTGGGACTTCACGGATCCCGCCGCGGCGTCCGAGTGGAGCCAGCGATCGTTCTCGGCATTTGTTGGCGACCGCATTGCGATCCTGCCGCGCGTGACGATCGACGGCGGCGTGCGATTCGAAACCATCAACGGATCCGCGGCGTCGCACGACGGCACGATCAGCTGGCTCAGTCTGCTTCCGCGTGCGGGCGTCCACGCCACGCTACTCAATTTCTGGGAACTGGGCGCGTTCGGCAGCATCGGCCGCTACGCGCATCGGCTGCCGCTGAACGATCTCGCGTACGGCGATCCCACCGCGCCGACGGCGAACATCTTCCGCTGGAACGCGACGACGGCCGGCGTGCCGCGACAGAGCGACATCGGCCCGCTGGTGCAGCGCCTGGGGCCGGGCAGCGGCGGCGTGGCAGGGTTCTCCTCGATCGACCCGAATCTGCAGCGTCCGTACATGGACGAAGCCGTCCTCGGCTTCGACGCGCGCCCGAGCCCGCGCACATTCCTGCGGATCGCCGCGATGGGCCGGCGCGAACACAATCTGGTGAGCGTCGCCGACATCGGCGTCCCCGAATCCACCTACACGCAGATCGGCGTGCCCGATGGCGGCATCGATGTCGTCGGCACGCAGGACGATCAGACGCTGATCTTCTACAACCGATCGCCCGGCACGTTCGGCGCGGATCGCTATCTGTTGACCAATCCGGTTGGCGACGAAGGATCGTATGTCGGCGCCGACATGATCGGCGCCGTCCACACACAGCGCTTCTTCTTCCTCCTGGGCCTGACCGCCGGCCGCGCGGAAGGCATCGCGGCCAACCGCGGCTTTGGTCCGCTGGAAAACGACAACGGCGTGCTCGGTGACGCGTTCATCGATCCGAACTCGCGCACCTACGGACAGGGGCGCACGTTCACCGAGCGCGGCTACACGATCAAGACGGCCGGCACGTACACGTTTCCGCACGACACGACGTTCGGGATCATCGGCCGCTACCAGGACG
>JAYVMG010000638.1:0-2231 GCA_043759095.1 Acidobacteriota bacterium
CAGGCTTCGTCGAGCGAGATGTTCGGGAAGGTGCGTGAGGTGCCGCAGACGGAGCTGACGCCGTTCTATCCGCGCAGCCCGTATGGCGTCTCGAAGGTCTTCGCGCACTACATCACCGTGAACTACCGCGAGAGCTACGATCTGTTTGCCGTTTCCGGCATGCTCTTCAACCACGAGTCGCCGCGCCGTGGCCTCGAGTTCGTCACGCGCAAGGTCACCGACGGCGTCGCACGCATCAAGCTCGGCCTCGCGAACACGCTGTCGCTCGGCAACATCGAATCGTGCCGCGACTGGGGATTTGCGGGCGACTACGTCAACGCGATGTGGCTGATGCTGCAGCAGGATCATGCCGACGACTACGTCATCGCGACCGGCGTCGCGCACTCCGTACGCGACCTCGTGGAGGTGGCGTTCGGGCACGTCGGCCTCGAGTGGCAGAAATATGTCACGATGGATCCCAAATTGATCAGGCCCGCGGAAGTCGAGCACCTCATCGGCGACAGTACGAAGGCAAAGACGCAGCTCGGTTGGGCGCCGTCGGTCGACTTCAAGAGGCTCGTGACGATGATGGTGGACGCCGATCTGGAGCGCGTCGGCGCGGCGCCGCATCTCGCGGATCGGTTGTCCACACTGTAATGGTTCGCCCGAGGCGGATCCTGTCCTGCCGAAAGTCATGAGCACACCGAATTCCACGCTCGCCGGTCTTCTCGACCGAATCCGCGGCAAGCAGGCGCGCATCGGCGTCATCGGCCTGGGCTATGTCGGCCTGCCGCTGGCGGTCGAGTTCGCCCGCGCGGGCTTCGACGTCACCGGTTTCGACGTCGACGCGTCGAAAGTCGCAGAGATCAACGCCGGGCGGAGCTATATCCCCGACGTGCCGCAAACGGAGCTTGCCGAGGCCGTTGACGCGGGCCGTCTGCGCGGCACGACCGACATGACGCAGCTGGCGAACATCGACGTGGCCGACATCTGCGTGCCGACGCCGCTGCGCAAGACCAAGGATCCCGATCTCTCGTACGTCGTGCAGGCGCTCGAAGGCGTGGCCGCCTCCCTGAAAGCGGGTCAACTCGTCGTCCTCGAGTCGACCACGTACCCGGGTACGACTGACGAGGTCGCGCTGCCGATGCTCGAGGCGCGTGGGCTCAAGGTCGACCGCGATTTCTTCCTCGCGTTCTCCCCGGAGCGCGTTGATCCCGGCAACCCGACGTACCTGACGCGCAACATTCCGAAAATCGTGGGCGGGCACGGGCCTGCGAGCACCGAGGCGGCGACGCTGCTGTACGCGCAGATTGTCGGGTCCGTCGTACCGGTGACGTCGACGCGCGTCGCGGAAATGGTCAAGCTGCTCGAGAACACGTTCCGCGCGGTCAACATCGGCCTGGTGAACGAGTTCGCGCAGATGTGCCACACGCTGGACGTTGACGTGTGGGAAGTGATCGACGCGGCGAAAACCAAGCCGTTCAGGTTCATGCCGTTCTACCCGGGTCCCGGCCTCGGCGGCCACTGTATCCCGATCGATCCGTACTACCTGTCGTGGAAGGCGCGCCAGAACGGCTTCGAGTGCCGATTTATCGAGCTCGCCGGCCAGGTCAATGCGTCGATGCCCGAGTACGTCGTCGATCGGATTGCCGACACGCTGAACAACGTGCGCAAGCCGATCAACGGATCGCGCGTGCATTTGTACGGCATCGCGTACAAGAAGGACGTCAGTGACATGCGCGAATCGCCGGCGCTCGACATCCTCGAACTGCTGACGCGGCGCGGCGCCGCGGTGACGTACAGCGATCCGTTCGTGGCGACGGTGAAGCACGGCGGGCACACCCTGGACGCCGTCCCGGAAGCCGACGCGCTGCGTCGCGCGCCCGACTGCCTCGTCATCTGCACCGATCATTCGAGCTTCAACTGGAAGCCGGTTGTGGACAGCGGCGTGCCCGTCGTCGACACACGGAACGCGCTGCGGGGGTTCACCGCGCCGACGATCGTCCGGCTGTCGGGACGCGTCGTGGCCGGCACGCCCGCGGCAGTGTAGAGCATCACACGCGCGTGTCCATGCGCCCGCCCGGTCGGCGCGTCCTGTATATCTCCTACGACGGCGTGCTGGAGCCGCTCGGCGAGTCGCAGGTCGTGGCCTATCTGGAACGACTGACCAACTGCGCGGACATCACGCTGCTCTCGTTCGAGAAGCCGGAGGATCTGTCGGATCGCCCGCGGATGAATGTGATGCGCGAGCG
>JAYVMG010000639.1:0-5925 GCA_043759095.1 Acidobacteriota bacterium
TGAGCGCCAGTGTGGATCCGTCGACGCGCGCCCGCAATAGAAAAAGATCCGGGCGGCGAGCCTGACGGAGTTGCCCGTGACGTTCGGTTAGACTGCACGCTTCATGAGCGGAAGCTGGTTGTTTCTGGCGGCGTACGCCTGCTCGGGCCTCGCTGGCCTCATCTACGAGGTGAGCTGGACCCGGCTCGTGACGCTCTACATGGGCCACACGATTGCGGCGGCCAGCACTGTGGTTGCGGCGTTCATGGGCGGTCTCGCCGGTGGTTCGGCGCTGGGCGGCCGCCTCGCCGTACGGCTGACTCGCAAGCAAGCCCTCTGGACGTACGTAGCACTTGAATCCGTCGTCGTGCTGGTCGCGCTCGTGCTTCCTTCGGAGCTGAGCGCCCTGACCCCTCTGCTCAAATGGGCGTACGCGGACGGCGGGCCGGGTGTCCTGTTTGCGGTCGTCAGGCTCGCCTCATGCCTCGTTCTGCTGGTGATTCCCGCGTTGGCGCTGGGCGCGACATTTCCATTGGCGGTCCGGTGGTTCGTTGATCGTTCTCAGTCGGTGGGGCGATTGGCTGGGGCGCTGTACGCCGCGAACACGGCTGGCGCCGCTGTGGGAGCGATCACCGCGGGGTTTTTTCTGACGCCCGCCCTCGGGCTGTTCAACACGGTGCTCGTGGGCATCGGTGCGAGCGTGCTGGCGATCCTGGCGGTCCTCGTGCTGGCCCGCCGCGCTGGAGACGATCGGCCGAGCGATCCCAGGGCGCATGTTCCCGAGCGGATCACGCTGGGCCGCGCGCCTCGACACGATAGCTGGGCGCTGGCTGCGGCGGTCCTTGGCTTGACCGGCTTCGCCACGCTGACCTACGAGATCGCGTGGACTCGCGTGTTCTCCTTGACGGCAGGGCCGTCGACCTACGCGTTCGCGGCGACGCTGGCGGCTGTGATTATCGGGCTCGCCGTCGGTTCAGTCATCGGCTCGGCGCTTGCCGGCTGGACCGACCGTTCCACCCTCGCGCTAACGCTCGACCTGACGGCCACCGCCGCGGCTGCGGCCTGGGCCGGTTCGCTGGCCGGGGGAGCGCTGCCTCGCTTCGTTGCCGAACGCCTCGCGCGTGCGCCTCAGGATTTCAGCAACGTCCAGTGGCAAACCGCATGGCTGATGGCCGGGCTCGTCGTGCCGACGGCGATTGGGCTGGGCATCGCGTTTCCGCTCGCCCTGCACCTGGCTCGAAGCGACGCGCGCCGCACGGCGACGCGTCTTGGGGCGGTCTACGCCATCAACACGGTCAGTTCGGGCGTGGGTTCGTTGGCCGCCGGTTTCGTCGCCATCCCTCTTCTTGGTCTCCAGGACACGTTGCGTCTGGCGACCGCGGCGCTGATTCTGGGTTCGCTGCTCGTGATCGTTCGTGGCGCGCTGTCGAAGTCTGCCCGGCTGGTGGCCGCGCTGCCGGCAGTCGCGGTACTCGGCTGGTTGGCGTTCCAACACCCCTGGGACCGTGAGTTGCTCGCAAGCGGCGTGTATAAGTACGCCCCGCTCATGTCTAGGGAGATCGATGTCGAGACCTCGCTCAAGGCGGGCGCCCTTCTGTACTACCGGGATGGCGCCGCGGCGACGGTGTCGGTCAAGCGGCTCACGGGCACATTGTCGTTGTCGATTGATGGAAAGGTCGACGCGTCGACCTCCGGCGACATGATCACGCAGAAGGCGCTCGCGCACCTGCCGCTCCTGCTGCACGCCGGCCCGCGCCGCGTCTGCATCATCGGCCTCGGCAGCGGGGTGACGCTGGCGTCAGCTCTGCTCCATCCGGTGTCCTCGGTGGACGTCGTGGAGATCTCGCCCAACGTCGTCGAGGCATCCCGGTTCTTCGCCGATGACAACCATCACGCCATCGACGATCCCCGCGCGCGCCTGATTCTGGGCGACGGGCGATCGCATCTGCTGCTCGCCGATCGGCAGTACGACGTGATCATCTCGGAGCCGTCGAACCCCTGGATGGCCGGCGTCGCGGCCCTCTTCACGCGCGAGTTTCTGCTGGCGGCGCGCGCGCGCCTCGCGCGTGGCGGCATTCTCTGCCAGTGGGCGCACACCTACAACATCAGCGATCGCGATCTGCGCTCGATCGTGGCCACGTTCGCCTCGGTGTTTCCGGACGGCACGATGTGGCTGATGGGCGACGCCGATCTCCTGCTCATCGGGTCGACGGGGCCGGACACTCCGAGCCTGGACGATCTGGCGCGACACTGGAATCGGCTCGGCGTCGCCGCTGACCTCCGTGCGGTCGCGGCGTACGAGCCGTTCGCCTTCCTCTCGTCGTACGTCGGGGGGCCGGACGAGATGCGGCGGTACGCCGTCGGCGCGCCGCTTCAGTCCGACGATGCGATGGCGCTGGAATTCTCGGCTCCGCGCGCGCAGTACGGGAGCGCGTCAAGCGAGAACGTCGCGACGCTGCGCGGCCTGCTCGATCCCGCGCACGCACCGCCGGCCATCACGGCCGCCTGGGCGGCTGCCGACGCGGCCCAGCACCGCCATCGCGCCGAGATGATGTTCAAAGCGAACGCCTATGGGACGGCATACCAGGGCTACGTGGCCGCGCTGGCCCTGGACGCGATGGACGCCGACACGCCCGACGGCGTCGTTCGGTCGGCGGTCGCGGCGCATCGAGAGGCTGACGCGAGACGGGAACTCGAGTCGGCCGTCCGTGCGCACCCGAAGGCATTACGCGTACGGATTGCTCTGTCGAAGCTGCTTGCTGCAACGGGGTCGGTTGACGGCGCGATTACCGTCGCGAAAGACGCCTGCCGGATCGAGCCGATCGACTCGGGCGCGCTGGAACAGCTCGCGTCGCTCTATGCCGATCTCGGTGACGCCACGGGTCTCGACTCCGTCGCCGAGGCGCTGCGCCATTTCTTTCCGGACAGTCGCGGGGCGCACTACTACACGGCGGCCTACCACGTTCTCCACAAAGACTTCGTCGCGGCGGCTCAATCGGCGCATCAGGCGATCGCCGCGGATCCGGCTTTTGCGCCGGCACGCAACCTTCTGGGGGTGGTCGAGGCGAGCCAGGGCAAGACCGACCAGGCGCGCGCGGCATTTCAGACCGCGCTCCGCCTCGATCCGCGCGACCCGGCGACCTATACGAACCTTGCGCTTCTCGAGCTGTCCTCCGGTCACGCGGCGGTTGCGGCCGGGCTCTTCGCCGAGAGCTTGTCGCTCGATCCCTTGTCATCATCGGCACGACAAGGGCTGGCCGACGCGCAGCACGACATCGGCGGACGTTAGCCGAAGCCTTGCAGTAGCGTTCATGAGTCTCTGAGCACTTCGGCCGGATCAATGCGCGACGCGCGATACGCCGGTAACCAGCCCGCGGCTGCGCCGACGGCGCCGAGGACGATGGCAGCGGCGATGAGCGTGAGCGGATCGCGCGGCTCGAGACCGTAGAGCAGTGTTGCCACAAACTTCGACGCCCACACGCTGACCCCGGCGCCGACCGCGACGCCGATCGCGACCAGCAGCGTCACGCGCCCGAGCACGAGGCGGATGACGCTGCCAGGCTGGGCGCCGAGCGCCATCCGGATCCCGATCTCGGTCCGGCGGCGGCTGACGGCGTACGACGTAACGCCGTAAAGCCCGAGCCCCGCAAGCAGGAGGGCGAGCGCGCCGAAGAATCCCGCCAGCATCGCGACGACGCGCTCTTGCGTGAGCGAGGCGTCGACCTGATCGGCGAGCGGACGGAACGTCAGCGCGAGGTCGCGGTTCACATCGGTGACTGCGGCGCTGACGCTCCGCGCCAGCAACGCCGGTGATCCGGTCGCCGACCGCACACTCACCGACATCGATGCCGGCGCCGGTTGCCGCCTCTCATCCAATTGCGCCAAGGGCACATACATCGTCGGCGGCACCGGCTCGCGCAGCGAGCGGTAAACCGCGTCGGCGACGACGCCGACGACTTCCCGCGACTGTTGAGGAATCGGCCCGCCCATGCCGCTGGTCACCGTGTGACCCAGCGGGCTGGCACCGTTCAGGAATTTCCTCGCGAACGCCTGGTTCACCAGAACCACCAGCGCCGCGTTCTTGAGATCCGTATCGCGGATGTCGCGGCCCGCGATGAGCGGTGTGCCGAACGTCGCCAGCCAGCCGGGCGTAATGGCGTTGAAGTTCGACTGCTGTTGGCGCTCGGGCATCTCGATCCCCCCTGACACAGCGATGCGGTTGTACCACGTCATCCCGCTGACCGGCGTGACGAGCGACACCGCCGCCGACTGAACGCCGGGGACAGCGAGCACGCTCTGCCGGATGCGCTCGTACGTGGTCAGCCGCTCAGCGGCGGGAATTTCCGTGCGCTGAGAATTGACCTGTACCAGCAGCACGCGATCGCGATCGAACCCCAGGTGCAGACTCGCGAGCGAGCTGAACGTTCGCATGAACAGTCCGGCCGCCACGACGAGGATCAACGACAGCGCGACTTGCGCGATCACCAGCCCGCTCGCAAGGCCGGCGCGCGAATCGCTCGATGTGCCGCGGCCGTGCTCCTTCAGCGCCTCCATCGGCGCCACGCCCGACGCGCGCAGCGCGGGTGCTGTGCCGAAGAGCAGCGCCGTCGTGACCGTGACGCCGATCGTGAACGCCATCACCCGCCAGTCGAGTGAAAGGTCGAGAAACACGGTGTTGGTCTGCGTCGACAGCTGCCGAACCAGCAGGCGGCTCGCCCACGACGCGATGAGCAGCCCAGCGATCGCTCCGCTGCCGGCGAGGACAAGGCTTTCGCAAAGAAGCTGTCGCGCGAGCCGCCAGCGCGATGCGCCCAGCGCCACGCGGACGCTCAGCTCGTGACGCCGCACGGTCGCGCGCGCCAGCAGCAGGTTCGCGATATTGGCGCACGCGATCAGCAGCACGAGGCCGACGACGACGAGGATCGTGATGAGGGGGCGCTCGTAGCGGCTCCGGAGCTGCGAATTGCCGGTGCCCGCTGACACGAGCGTGAACTTCTCTTTGAGGTAGCTGGCCGCGTCGGACGGACGCCAGTCCTGCGGCACCGTCGCTTCGCGGATCTGCGAATGGACGCTGCGGATCGCGCCCGTGGCGGCCTCGATAGATTGACCAGGTTGCAGCCGCGCCATTACGGTCAGCCACCACGTGGACCGCGTATCGAGCCACGATTCTTTTCCGCGGAAGAGCGGCTCGACGCCAATCGGGATCGCGACGTCGAAGGCGCGGCCGACGTCGGGGCCGAAGAAGTCCGGTCCGGTGATCCCGATGATCGTGAACCCGACTTTGTCGAGGTTTAGCCGCTGGCCGATCGCGTCCACCGCGCCGCCGAACTTGCGCTGCCAGAGGCCGTAGCTGATAACGGCGACAGGTCCATCCGGTCCGCCGCCGCGCGCATCGTCCGCGTCGGTGAAGGTGCGGCCGAGCATGGCCGGGACGCCGAGCGTGTCGAACATTGCGCCGCTGGCATAGATGCCGTCCACGAACTGCGTTTCGCCGCCAGAGGCGAGGTTGAAGCGGGACGTGCTCCAGGCGAAGGCGCCGCCGAACAGATTGCGGCGGGAGCGAATCTGATCCCAGATCGGATTGGTCCACGAGCTGATGCCGAGTCCCTGATCGTCGGTGACTAGAGCGAGTTGCGCCGGCTCCGTCACCGGCAGCGCGCGTAACAACAGGCTGTTGACCAGCGAGAAGATGGCCGTGTTGGCGCCAATCCCGAGCGCGAGCGAGAGGACGGCGACGGCCGTGACGACCGGCGTCGCACGAAGAGACCTGAACGCCAGTGTGAGGTCGGTCATGGAAATTCAGGTTGAACACTGCCATCTGAAATGTCAACCGGCTATCATTACGCCGCATGTTGCCGGCCGTGGCCATTACGCGGGACGTAAGCGCATCGATCGCCGACTGCGAGCTGACGCACTTGGAGCGGCTGCCGATCGACGTCGTGGTGG
>JAYVMG010000640.1:0-5910 GCA_043759095.1 Acidobacteriota bacterium
CGATTCGGCTGCCTATGTGGACTGGTCAAAAGCTACGGTCGTGTCGCTGCCCAATCTGAAGCCATCGACCGAGACGATCTCCTTGCGTTTGCCGGCCCCGCTGCTCAGCGACCTGAAGGCGCTGGCCAACAAGCGCGACGTACCGTATCAGTCGCTGCTCAAAGTGTTCGTGGCGGATCGAGTAGCGGCGGAGTGGCGGTCATCGAAGCATCAAGGCGCGCTGGCTAACAAGGTGCTGCGGCCGACGAGCCGCAGTCGGCGCAAGGTCACGGTCAAGCGCGTCGCGCGTGCGGCTCGCGGCTGAGCGCCGATCGTTGAGCTCGCATCCGAGCCGTGAAGCGACCTACCACGCGTTGCACCATCTGGCCGCGGCTGGACTCTGGGCGGCCGCAGGTGAGCCGGAGCGTTATCCGACGAAATATTCAACGGTGATTTCATGCCGCAGAAGGTGAGGGACTTGGTCACCGAGCTCGAACGCGGGCCGTGATTACGCGAACAAGATGCAGAACGTCGCATGACAACGCAGGGCGCCGGACACACGCAGAAGCGGCGTGCGCCGGTGACGGTCGTCTACCCCGCGATCTACCCAATCTGGAAATGGCACTTCGGCCTGAAGCACGAACTCGCGCTCGCGCCCCAGGCAATGGAAACGCCGTCATGAGCGTCTCACTCACGCCGAGATCGCTCAGCGCCGGTTCATCGTCATCTGCCCGCCCGTGTACGCTCCGGAACACGAGTTCGAGCCGCTGTACGTGCCGGTCATCGTCATCGTCGTCCGGTTGACATGCGCCGTACCGGTGGCTCTCGACGAACACCCGGTGGACATCATGCTGCTGGTGGGCATATCCATCGCGAAGGTCATGTCGTCACCGGACATCGTGCCGACGAAGGTGCCGGGCATTCGTCCCTGCATGCCGGAACCGGAGAAGCTCATCGGGCCCGTCGCGATGGATCCGTTCTCGGTCAGCTGCCACGTCATCGTGCCCATGCCGGCCTGCCCCATCATGCTGCCCGCGCCGATCGAACTGCTCGAATCCGATGCGATGCCGGTCCAGGCCCCCGCCATCGATGTCGATGCGGTCGGCCCCGACGGCGATGTCGAAGCGCTACCACCGCATGCGGCGGCGAACGAGGCCAGCAAGACGACCAAGTATGCGTTCTTCATTTGTCTGACTCCTGTTACTGCAACCTGTACCACTTCAACACTCAGAGCGACTGGTGGCTATACACAACGGGACACCATCGAACGGCCACGACACGTGGGGCAATTGATACGCCGTGGGCGCGCTCCTGAGTACAAGGATTCACGGGCAGGCAAATGGTGACAGCACGAGCGTCACGTCGATGCCCTCAGAGGGCGCCGCGGCAGGGTCCACTTTGGCCGATTGCCGGAAATCCGGCAGCGACGGCGCCTCAGACTTTCGCGCGGCCTCGCGGTCCCCGTTCCATCGATGTGGCGGTCGATGCGATCAACAGGGCGCCGGCGGCGGCCATCGTCAGTGCGCCGTACTGCGCCACGGTCAGACCCAGCGCAACACGCACATTGACGCGCAGGAACTCAATCAGAAATCGCGCGAGGCCGGCGAGCACGAGATAGCGACCAAGAACGAAACCCGCGTCGACGTCCGCTCGCCGCCAGCGAATGAGGAGCCACGCGAGCACCGCCAGAAATGCCGCCTCGTACAGCTGCGTCGGATGCACGGGGACGTCCGTGGGCGGCAGACCTCTCGGAAAGGCCACGCCCCACGGCAACGTCGTCGGACGCCCGTAGTCATCGCCGACCAGAAAGCAGCCGATGCGTCCGAGCAGGTGACCCACGGCGAGCGCCGGCGTCGCCGCCGCAACGATCGGCACAATCAGCCAGTGCTTCCCGCGAAAATACGCGAGCGCCGCACCGACGCCGGCGAAGAGTCCGCCAAACCAGCTCAGTCCGGCGCGGCTGGTGAGCAGGGAAACCAGGGGCTCTTCGCCACTGTGTTCAAGAACGTAGAGGAGCTTGGCGCCGACCATTCCCGCGACGACGCCAAGGGCGGCGCCGTTCACGGCGTCGAGAGGGAGCCGGCTGCATCGGAGTTCGCGATCGAACAGCCACAAGCCCACAAGGGCGCCCACGGCAACCATCGCCCCGAACGTGGTCACCTCGAACGACCCGATCTGAAACAAATCTGGATACATGATGCATCAGTGGACATCAGTCGAGTCCATACTGTCTACAGAGGTCGCCATGCGGATCGGAACGGCAGCTGAACAGGCCGGGGTGAACGTGCAGACGCTTCAGGAGGGCTCGCCACTCGCGTGCCCCATTATCGAGGCGCTGGACGGCGTGGAAGGGAAGGCGCGGTGACCCACGTTGATCCGGTCTGCGGGATGACGATCGATGAAGCCGATGCGATTGGCACGCATCAGCACGATGACGTCACCTACTACTTCTGCAACCCGAGTTGTCTGGAGCGATTCGAGAAAGATCCGAAGACATTCCTGGAGCCTGCCGCCACTGCGGCAGCCCCGGCACCGGCAGGAGCGACCTTTCTGTGTCCAATGGATCCCGAGGTGCGCTCGTCGAAACCCGGCGCGTGTCCGAAGTGCGGCATGGCGCTCGAGGCCGACCTCTCCGACCCGGCGGCATTGACGAAGACCGAATACACCTGCCCGATGCACCCGCAGATCGTGCGCGATGCACCGGGGTCGTGTCCGATCTGCGGCATGGCTCTCGAACCACGCACGGTCAGCACGTTCGATGCGCCCAATCCTGAATTGGTCGACATGACGAGGCGGTTTCGAATCGCCGCGGTCCTGGCGGCGCCCGTGTTCATCGTCACCATGGCGGACATGGCCGGTGGTGGCAGGCTCGCCATGACGCACGGCACGCTCGTGAACTGGATGGGCCTCGTGCTCGCGACACCGACCGTCTTCTGGGCCGGGTGGCCGTTCTTCGAACGAGCCTGGGCGTCGCTCGTGAACCGGAGCCCCAACATGTTCACGCTGATCGGGCTGGGCGTTGGGGCGGCGTATGGATACAGCACGGTCGCAACCGTCGCACCAGGATTCTTTCCCGACGGATTCCGGATGCACGGCGTGGTCGAAACCTACTTCGATACGGCCGCGGTGATCACGGTGCTGGTCCTGCTCGGACAGGTCCTCGAACTGCGCGCGCGCAGCCAAACGGGCACGGCGATCCGGCAACTGCTCGGCCTCGCCCCGAAGACCGCCCGCGTTGTCCGCGATGGCGCCGAGCACGACGTTCCGCTCGGCGACGTCAAGGTCGGCGATATCTGCCGCGTCAGACCCGGCGAGAAAGTGCCGGTCGATGGCGTCGTCACGGAAGGCCGCAGCGCCATCGATGAGTCGATGGTGACAGGCGAACCGATCCCGGCGGAAAAAGAGCCCGGCGCGCGCGTGACCGGCGGCACGATCAATACCACCGGAAGCTTGTTGATCCGAGCCGACCGCGTCGGGAGGGACACGTTGCTGGCGCAAATCGTTCGCATGGTCGGCGAGGCGCAGCGCAGCCGCGCGCCCATTCAGCGGCTGGCCGATCGCATCGCGGCGTATTTCGTGCCGGCCGTTGTCGGCAGCGCCGTCCTCGCGTTCGTCGCATGGAGTGCCTGGGGCCCGGAGCCGCGGCTCGCGCATGCGCTCGTCAGCGCGGTCGCGGTGTTGATCATCGCGTGCCCCTGCGCACTCGGCCTGGCGACGCCGATGGCCATCATGGTAGGAACAGGGCGGGGCGCGACTGCCGGGGTTCTGGTGAAGAACGCTGAAGCCCTCGAGCGACTCGAGCGCGTCGACACACTGGTCGTCGACAAAACAGGCACGCTCACGGAAGGCAAGCCGCGCCTGGTATCCGTCGTGCCGTTTGGCGGGAGATCGGAAGCCGATGCCGTGCGGCTCGCGGCGGCGCTCGAGCGATCGAGCGAGCATCCCCTGGCGGCGGCCATCCTCTCCGGGGCTCGGGAGCGCGGCATCGAAATCCCGTCGGTCACTGAATTTCGATCGGTGCCTGGGAAAGGGATTGCCGCCCGCGTGGACAGCGTCTCGGCCACGCTCGGTAATCTCGCGATGATGGACGAAACAGGCGTCAACACGGATGCGGCGCGATCGAAGGCCGACCAACTGCGCCGCGAAGGTCAGACGGTCATGTTCCTCTCGACCGACGGCGCCTTGCTCGCATTGCTCGGCGTAGCGGACCCCATCAAGGCCACGACGCTCGAAGCCATCACCGCGCTGCACGCCGAGGGGCTGCGGATCGTCATGCTCACCGGCGACAACCGCCTCACCGCCGAGGCAGTCGCCAGACAACTGAAGATCGACGAGATTCGCGCAGACGTGCTTCCCGCCGAAAAGCGCGCGGTCGTCCAGGAACTCCAGCGCGCCGGACGCATCGTCGCCATGGCTGGCGACGGCGTGAACGACGCGCCCGCGCTCGCGGAAGCGGCCGTCGGGATCGCGATGGGCACCGGCGCCGACGTGGCGATTGAAAGCGCCGGCATCACCCTCGTCAAAGGCGACCTTCGAGGCATCGTCCGCGCGCGGCGTCTCAGCCGGCTGACGATGCGGAACATCAGGCAGAATCTGTTCCTGGCGTTCGTCTACAACGCGGTCGGTGTGCCGGTGGCAGCCGGGTTGCTCTACCCATTCATGGGCACACTGATCAGCCCCATCTGGGCGAGTGCCGCGATGACGTTGAGTTCAGTGTCGGTAATTGGCAACGCGCTCCGGCTACGACGGGCGCAATTGTAAGGAGGTCATGATGGCGACGGATCCCGTGTGCAAAATGCAGGTCGACGAGAGTAAGGCTGCGGGCAAGAGCGAGTATCAAGGCAAGACGTATTACTTCTGCGCGCCGGGCTGCAAGAGGAAGTTCGACGACAGTCCTCAGACGTACGTCAAGTAACCGCGGCCATGAAGGCACGAGTAGCTGCGCTATGATCCCGCCATGACAGGAAGGGTCTTTGCGAAACAGTCGGTGGCGGTTCTGCTCGGCGTGCTGGCCGTGCTGATATGGTCCACTCGTGGACAGTCCCAGGTGATGTCGATCAGTGCGAATTGGCCAATCACCGTCACCGCTCTGGCATCACCCGCCGCGATCGACAGCGGGCAGCCGCAGCTGTCCGCGCTAGGGAACCGCGTCGTGCTCAGCTGGGTCGAGCGCTCAGGTGAGCGCGCAACCTTGCGCTTTTCTGAGCGCACCGATAGCGGGTGGACCGAGGCCCGCACCGTCGCATCCGGCGCCGATTGGTTTGTGAATTGGGCAGACGTCCCTTCGGTGATCCCGCTCCAGCATGAATCCATGGCCGCCCACTGGCTCCAGAAGAGCGCGGCGAGCACCTACGCCTACGACGTGCGTCTTGCCTTGTCCAGAGATCGCGGGCGCACCTGGTCTCCATCGGTCACGCCCCATCACGACGGCACGCAAACCGAGCACGGCTTCGCGTCGCTGTTCCCTATGCCAGGTCAGGGCCTGGGCGCGGTCTGGCTGGACGGACGCCAGATGAAAGAAGGCGCGCACGAAGGCATGGATGCCGGGGCGATGAGCCTGCGAGGCGCGCTGTTCGGCCCGGACGGGACTCAAGCATCGGAAACGCTCATTGACGATCGCGTCTGCGAGTGCTGCCCTTCGGCGACGGCGGTCACAACCGACGGTCCAATCGTCGCCTACCGAAATCGCACGACCGACGAGATTCGCGACATCTATGTGTCGAGGCTTCTTGGGGGTAAGTGGACGGAGCCGCGTTCCGTTCACAACGACAATTGGCGGATTGCTGCGTGCCCGGTGAACGGGCCAGCGTTGAGCGCCAACGGCCATGACGTCGCGATCGCCTGGTTCACCGCAGTGGGCGACGAGGGACATGTTTATGCAGCGTTCTCGTCGAACGCCGGAGAGACGTTCGGCCAGCCTATTCGCATCGA
>JAYVMG010000641.1:0-2215 GCA_043759095.1 Acidobacteriota bacterium
GGGACTGGGGACTGGGGACTGGGGACTCCAGGCACTACGCCCGGCTTCAGCCCCAAGTCCCGAGCCCCAAGCCCCTGTGTCCTATGCCAGCGCTTTGAACACCGCGTCGTAGCTGGGCTCGTTGCGCGCGTCTTCGAGCACCTCCGCGTGGCGCACGATGCCATCCTTGTCGATGACAAACGTCGCCCGTTTGGCAATCCCCTTCAGCCCGATCATGTCCTCGTTGAACACGCCGTAGTCGCGGATCACCGTCTTGTTGAAATCGCTGAGCAGCGGGAACGTCAGCTTTTCGTGATCCTGAAACGCCTTCAGCGTAAAGAACGTATCAACACTGATGCCGAACACCTGCGCGTTCGCCTTGCCCAGCTGGCCCATCGAATCACGGAAGGTGCACATCTCCTTGGCGCAAACGCCACTGAACGCGGCGGGGAAAAACGCCAGTACCACCGGCTTCCCCTTCAACTGGCTGAGCGTGACCGGCTCGCGGTCCTGATTGGTCAGGGTGAAGTCCGGAGCGGGCGATCCAACAACGACTGACATGAAGGCCTCCATTACATTGGTGATAAGGTTGTCCCGCCCCTACACAAACCGAGGCGGTTCGGGTTAGCATTTTTGTTTTCGATAGGAGTGTCTCTGTGATCGAGGTTCAACACCTCACGAAACGCTACGGTCGCGTCACGGCCGTCAACGATGTCAGCTTCCGCGTCGAGCGCGGCGAGATCCTCGGGTTCCTCGGACCCAACGGCGCCGGCAAGACGACGACGATGCGGATTCTGACCGGCTACATGCCGGCCACCGAAGGCAAAGCTATTGTCGCCGGGTTCGACGTCTTCGACCAGCCGATCGAAGCCAAACGCCGGACGGGCTACCTCCCGGAGACGCCGCCGCTCTACCCGGACATGAGCGTCTCCGAGTATCTCGACTTCGTCGCCAAAATCAAAGGGGTCCCTCCGGCCGATCGCCGCGCGCGCATCAAATACGTGATGGAACGCACGCGCATCGACGACATGGCGAACCGCCTCTGCGGCAAGCTCTCGAAGGGGTACAAGCAGCGCGTCGGCCTCGCGCAGGCGCTGATCCACAACCCGGACGTGCTCATCCTGGACGAGCCGACCGCGGGCCTGGACCCGAAGCAAATCATCGAGACCCGCGAGCTGATCAAGGAGCTCGCCGGCGATCACACGATCATCCTCAGCACGCACATCCTGCCCGAGGTCGCGCAGACGTGCCAGCGCGTGGTCATCATCAACAAGGGTCACGTGGTCGCCGTCGACACGCCGGACAACCTGACGGCGCGGCTGCGCGGCTCGGAAACGATGTATCTGCAGATCGACACGAGCGGCGCCGACGCCGCCGCCTCGATCACCCGCGTTCCCGGCGTGACGAAGGTCGTCGAGTCCGACCGCCGCGACGGCATGGTCGGCTACGAAGTGGACAGCGAAAGCGGGCGCGACATC
The DNA here is from genome assembly GCA_043759095.1 of Acidobacteriota bacterium. Taxonomy (GTDB): domain Bacteria; phylum Acidobacteriota; class Vicinamibacteria; order Vicinamibacterales; family CAVVIG01; genus CAVQFC01. Next base: position 1,458 of record JAYVMG010000641.1, read on the forward strand.
CGCCGCGATCTGGCGCGCGCCGTCGTCAGCAGCGGATGGGGATTGCTCGAGCTGCGTCCGATGCGCATGAGCCTCGAGGACGTCTTCCTGTCGCTCACCACCGAAGAAACCCCGACGCCGGCGCTGGACGAGAACGCGGCGCCGGCAGGAGAAGCCACCCATGCGTAACATCCTCGCGATCACGCAGAAGGAGCTGAAGTCCTACTTCTCCTCGCCGATCGCTTACATCGTCATCGGCCTGTGGTCGCTGATGTACGGCTATTTCTTCGTGGCGCTGCTGAACTTCTTCGTGCGCCAGAGCATGCAGATGAATCAGTTCGGCATGCAGGGACCGCAGGCGATGAACGTCAACCAGCAGCTGGTTCGCCCGCTGCTGCAGAACGTCCTGATCCTGATCCTCTTCCTGATGCCGATGGTGACGATGCGGTCGTACTCGGAAGAAAAGCGTTCAGGGACGATCGAGCTGCTGCTCACGTCGCCGATCACCGACTTCCAGATCGTGCTGGGCAAGTTCTTCGGCGCGATGGCGCTCTACGGCACGATGCTGGCCGTGACGCTGATTCACATCGGCCTGCTCTTCGTCTACGGGCGCCCCGAGTGGAAGCCGATTGCGACGGCGTATCTCGGCCTGCTGCTGATGGGCGGCTGCTTCATCGCGGTCGGGCTCTTCATCTCGAGCCTGACCAAGAATCAGATCGTCGCCGGCATGGTGACGTTCGCGGTCTTCCTGATGCTGTGGATCATCACCTGGATCGGCA
>JAYVMG010000642.1:0-5899 GCA_043759095.1 Acidobacteriota bacterium
GATCGCCAAAGCTCAGGCTCCGATTCCAACCGCCGCGCGCGTTCACCGTTTCACGTACGCCATCCGCAACATCGTCGATGAAGCGTTGAAAGTGGAAGCTGCGGGTACCCGTGTGCGCTACCTCAACATCGGTGACCCGATTGCGTTCGGCTTCCAGACGCCGGCACATCTCATCACGGCGGTCGAACGCGCCATGCGCGACGGCCACAACAACTACGGACCGTCGGCGGGCATTCCGGCTGCGCGCGAAGCGGTTGCGACGGAGTACACGAAGAACGGTTTTCCGATCTCCGCCGATCGCGTGTTCATCACCGCCGGGACGTCGGAGGGAATCGAGCTGACGCTCGGCGCGGTCGTCGAACGCGGCGGCGAAGTGCTCGTGCCGATGCCCACCTACCCGCTCTACACCGCCGTGCTCGCCAAACTTGACGCGCACGCCAAGTACTACCGGCTTGACGCGTCACACGGGTGGATGCCGGATCTCGATCACCTGAAAAGCCTGGTCACGCCCGCGACGCGGGCACTCGTCATCATCGATCCGAACAATCCCACCGGCGCCGTCTACCCGACCGACACGCGCCGCGCGTTGCTCAACTTTGCGGACCAGCACGGCTTGCTGATCCTCACCGACGAGGTCTACGGCGATCTCGGATTCGACGGCCCGATCGAGCCGTATGGCCTGCTCGATCCCGATGCGCCGATCATCTCGTTCTCGAGTCTCTCGAAGGCGTATCTCGCGCCGGGCTGGCGCACCGGGTGGATGGCGTGCGGCCGCTCGCCTCGTCTGGACGATGTGGTGGCTGCCGTGAAGAAACTGGCGGACGGCCGTCTGTGCAGCACGGTGCCGATGCAATATGCGATCGCGGACGCACTGACCGGCGACCGGTCGCATCAGCCCGTGTTCCGCAAGGAGCTGAAAGCACGCGCGGATCTGACGGTCAACCGCCTGCGCGCGATGCCCGGCGTCACCTGCGTGGCGCCGACGGCCGCGTTCTACGCGATGCCGAAGATCGCGCTGCCGCCGGGACGCACCGACGAGCACTACGTGAAAGCGCTGCTGCACGCCACCGGTGTGCTGTGCGTCTACGGATCCGGATTCGGTCTCCCCGCCGAAGAGGGATTCCTGCGGATCGTCTTTCTCGCGCCGCTCGATGAGCTGAACGAGATTTACGATCTGATGGCCGGCTTCACGGCAGGCTACCTCAATTGAGACGGCGTGATTTTGATTCTGAAGCCTGAATTCTGCCCTCTGAAATCTCATGGCGTCTGACGACGAGTTCACGCGTCGACTGATCCAGACGGTCGCGACGGTCGTGGGCGTCACGATCCTCCTGGCATTGCTGTGGGCGGCGCGCGACGCGCTGCTGATCGTCTACATCAGCGCCCTCATCGCGATGGGGTTTTCCCCGCTCGTCCACCTGATCGAACAGCCGAGTCCAGATGCGCGCAAGCGGCGCGTGCCCCGATGGCTCGCGATCCTCGCGATCTACGCCGTCATCATGGCTGGCGTCGTACTCGTCGGCCTGCTCGTCATCCCGCCCCTCGTCGCGCAGGGATCCGCGTTGTGGGCGAAAATCCCGACCGAGTTCAACCAGGTTCAGACATTTCTGATCAAGTACAAGCTGATGACGCACCGCGTGACGCTGGAAGAAGCGGTGCAGAACGCGCCGAGCGGCACGGGCGGGAACGCGGTCGGCACGGTGTTCGTGGCGATCTCCAGCCTGATCGGCGGCCTGTTCGGACTGATCACGATCCTGATTCTGACCTTCTACCTGCTGATCGAAGCCGGCACGATGTTCGACTACCTCGTGCGGTTCGTGCCGCACGGCCGCCGCGCAGACGTCGCCACTGTCGCGCGGCAGGCTGTCGTCAAGGTCAGCGCGTGGCTGCGCGCGCAGTTCATTCTGGCCGGCGTGATGGGCACGTTCTCCGCGATCGGTCTCGGATTGATGGGCGTGCCGTATTTCTACGTCATCGCACTCGTCGCGGCGATCGGCGAGACGATCCCGATCATCGGGCCGGTCATCGGCGGGATCACGGCCGTGGCGGTCGCGATCAGCGTGTCGCCGCAACTCGCGCTGATGGTGGGCGCGTACTTTCTCGTGTTGCACCAGCTCGAGGCCAACATCCTCGTGCCGAAAATCATGGAACGAAGCGTCGGCGTCAGCCCGGTCGCCGTGCTGGTCGCGCTCCTGATTGGCGGCGCGCTGATGGGGCTGGCCGGCGCGATCCTCGCGATTCCAACCGCCGCGCTGCTCTCGGTGATCATCGAAGAGATCGCCACCGAGCAGGACGCCCGCGCTCAGCGCATCACGTAACGGTCGAACCAGGCGGGCTTCTTCAGACGGTTCTGGCCTTCAGGATCCCGAGCTGCATCAGGAAGCCGCCGTAATCATAGAACCGCCGCTCCGAAATGATGCGGCCGTCCTTCAGTTGCATGACGAACGCCGTGGGCGTGGTCACCCGGCGGCCGGACGCCGGGAACCCGTGAAAGTCCCCGCGCTGCGTCGCGCTGATCGTAAACACCAGCACGGCTTGCTGCCGCTCGACGTCGATGACCACGCTGTGAACATCCGCCACCATGTCGGCAAAGGCGATAAAAAGATCCTGATGCGCCCGCTCGATGCCGTTGATCTCTTTCTGCGTGTGCAGCAGCGGACTGATCAGTTCAGCGTGCTCGTCGTAACAGGCGAGCAGCCGTTCCAGATCCTGAGCCGTCCACGCACTGACGAACTGATCCACGAGCGCCTGAATCTCTTCGCGCGTCATCGTTCCTCCTTCACACGGACTGCCATTCCGACCGGGCGTCGAATCACGACGTGGATTATAGGCTGGTCGCGGCCGCACCGGACGCCCGCGCTCAGCGCATCAGGTAGCGATCGAACCAGCCGAGCACGCGCTGCTCGATGTCGCGCTGGTGTTCCGGCTTGGCGATCGCATGCCCCTCGCCCGGATAAATCACCAGCTCGGTCGGCACGCCCAACGCCTTCAACGCGTGCCAGAACTCGTAGCCCTGCGGCGTCGGCACTTCCGAATCACGATCGCCGTGCAGCACAAGCGTCGGCGTCTTCGTGTTCTTGATGAATGTGATCGGCGACGATCGTGAGTACGCTTCCGGCTTGTCGTACACCGACGCGCCGAAAAACGGCAGCATCCACGTGTCGATCTTGTTCTGTCCGTAGTAACTCTGCCAGTTGACAATGCCCGCGCCCGCCACCGCCGCCTTAAACCTCGTTGTCTGCGTCACCGCCCACATCGTCATGTAACCGCCGTAGCTCCAGCCGATGATGCCGGTACGGTTTGGATCGATCGGCGCGGCTTTCACGGCGGCGTCGACGCCGGCTTCGATGTCGCGCAGGTCGCCGTAGCCGAAGTCGTTGACGTTGGCGCGCGTGAACGCCTCGCCGCCGCCGTAACTGCCTCGCGGGTTCGGCAGCAGGACGAAGTAGCCGCTGGCCGGAAGCACCGCGTTCCAACGCGACGGCCACGACGGGAAGTTCGCGGACGAGGGTCCGCCGTGAACCGAAACCACGAGCGGGTACTTCTTCGCGGGATCGAAGTTCGCCGGATAGAGCAGCCAGCCTTGCACCTGAAACGTGTCGCTGGCCCAGTGAAGACTCTTCGAGTCGCCCCAGAGCGGCGCGATCGAAGCGTTCGTCTGCGTCTGCGCGGTCCACGCACCGATCGGGCCGGCGTAGACTTCCGGCGCCTGCTGAAACGACTGCACGACGGCGGCTGCCGCATCGGCGTGCAAGGCGATCGACGCCACGGTCACGTGTTGCTGCGGCGCCGACCATACCGTCGTCCGTGAACCGCCAGTCGCGGCGACGGTGACGAGCGCCGATTTCCCGTCGACGTACTCCTGGAAGATGATCCGGCCATCCGGGCGCCACGCGAGGGCGCGCGCCGACCCCTCGAGGTTCGGTGTGACGTTCTTCGCCGCGCCTCCAGTTGCCGGGACCACATAGATGTCGCCGCCGGTGGACCCTTCGTCGCTCATGATCCCGTGAATCACCGCGATTGATTTGCCGTCTGGTGACCAGCGCGGCCCGGCGATCTGCAGCGGCGGTTTCCAGATCGACGTCGCCTTGCCGGTGTCGGCGCGGACGACATACAGCTGCGCGATCCAGTAGTTGTTCGTCCCGGATCCTTCGACGGCTTCCGCCGCGAACGAGTGGCCGTCGGGTGACCAGTCGTAGTCGTACACGAACATGTTCGCGGGACTCACGTCGCGCACGGCGCCAGAATTGAGATCGACGATCGCGATTCGCTGTTCCTCCTCGACGTCGCCGACGACGCCCGAGTCAGGTTTATAGGCGACGAGCGCGCCGGTGCCCTGCGTCGAGCCGGCGACGAACAGCACGGCGAGCTGTTTGCCGTCCGGCGACCACAGGGGTTTGTCGAGCTGACCCTTGACGCTTGTGACGCGTCGCGCAGGGCCACTACCGTCGACGTCGATCACATACACCTGCTGCTGCGACGGCGTTGGTTCGGCGTCCGAGAGAAACGCGAGCGTGTGACCGTCCGGCGCCCAGGCGATGCCATTCTCCTTGTGCCCCCGGCCGTCGTTCGCAGCGGTGGCGGTGTACGTGGCGGCGGACGCGGGGTTCGACGAGTTCACCACGCCGACCGTGCGGACGTAGACCGCCGTCGTATCCGGAGTCGGCAGGTCCTCAACCCACGCCACGCGCTTGCCGTCTGGCGAGATCGCCGTCTCGTGAAAGGCGCGAACGCGATCGAGCGTCTCGAGGACGCTGCCGATCGATCGCGCGGGCGCGGGCGTCTGCGCCGAGGGCGCGGTGGATGCGAGCGCCACGGCGACCGCGGCGGACAAGCCGAACATTCGGAAGGTCATGGAATCACTATAATCGCGGTCACGCGTGAAAAGAATTGGCTTTGTGGACTCTGCGGGCTTTGCATTCCTTTTGTATGCTGCGCTGACGATCGCGCTGACATGGCCGCTCGTCACCGGTCTCACCCACGACGTTCCCGGCGACTTCGGCGATCCGCTCTTCTCGTCGTGGGTGCTCGCGTGGGACGCGACCCATCTTGGCCACGGCTGGTGGAGCGCAAACATCTTCGCGCCGCACCCGTTATCGCTCGCCTATTCCGAGCACTACCTCCCGCAGGCGCTGCAGGCGTGGCCGATCTACGCGGCGACGAAAAATCCGATCCTCGCCTACAACCTGCTGTTCCTCTCGACGTTCGCCCTGTCCGGACTCGGGATGTTTCTGCTCGGCCGCGAGCTGACCGGGAATGCGGCGGCTGGTCTTGTCGCCGGCCTGGCGTTCGCGTTCACGCCGTATCGCATCGCATCGATTCCGCATCTGCAGGTGCTGTCGTCCGCCTGGATGCCGTTCGTGCTGTTCGGCCTCCGGCGGCATTTCACCACCGGCCGCGTGCGTCCGCTCGCGGGCGCCGCGCTGGCGTGGATTGCACAGAACCTGTCGTGCGGGTATTACCTGTTGTTTTTCAGCCCGGTCGTGGTGCTCTACATCGCGTGGGAGTTGATCACGCGCGGATTGTGGAGGGACACGCGGGCGCTGTGGCGCGTGGCCTGCGCCGGCGCGGTCGTGCTGGCCGCGACCGTTCCCTTTCTGCTGCCGTATCTCGAACTGCGGCAACTCGGCTTCAACGCGCGGTCGCTGGCGGAAACGCGAAAGTTCTCCGCCGACGTGTTCGCGTACTTCACCGCCGATCCGAATCTCCGGCTGTGGGGATCCATCGCGCGGGCGTGGCCGAAACCAGAAGGACTCCTGTTCCCGGGGCTGACCATCGCCACGCTGGCTGCGCTCGGTGTGGCGCACGGATCTGAAGTGGCGCACGGCTTTGAGCCGTGCGATGACCGCACGACTAGAAGTCGTGCGCTACTTCTCGCCGCCTTGGGTGCGGTTGTCAT
>JAYVMG010000643.1:0-2211 GCA_043759095.1 Acidobacteriota bacterium
GGTAATCGCGTCCACGAGAAAGGACGGCTGCCGGTAGCAGAGGCGGTCGAGGAGGATGGGGATGTTCAGCACAGGAAAATAGGGCTAAGGGCTGAGGGCTCAGGGCTCAGGGCGGACCGGAGCTAGCCCTAAGCCCTTCGCCCTGAGCCCTGAGTCGTTTCCTACTTGGCCGCCACCGGCTTCGTATCGAGCTTCTTGATGACGTCCGCCGTGAGGTCGAGGCCGGGGGCGACAAACGCAAGGCCGGCCTCAGAGGTGTTGAACACGAGCTGCAGACCCTTCTCGGCGGCCATCTCCAGGACGATCGGCTGCAGCTTCTTCACGAACTCGTTCTGCACTTCCGTCTGCAGTTCGTTGATCTCCGCCTGCGCGTCCTGCTGGAAGCGCTCGGCGTCCTTCGTCTGCTTCTCGATTTCCTTCTCGAGCTGCACGCGCGCGGTCTCGTTCATCACGCTGCCGCTGGTCTGCAGCTTCTGTTGGTTGCCCTGCAGCAGCTTCGCCTTGTCGGCGTTCTCTTTCTGCTTCTTCTCGATCAGCGCGTTCACGCGCCCCACCGCGGCGCGGCCATCGGCTGAATTCTGAAACACGGCGACCGGGTTGAAGACCGCGATCTTGGCGCCCGCCGGAAACGGCGCGGACACGGCGACCGGCGCCGGCGCCGGCGCCGTAGGCGGCTGTGCGGGCGCGGCGAGCGGCTTGGGAGCGGCTGGCTTCGGGGCGACCGGCGTCTGCGCGAGCACGGGCGCGGCGCTCAGCGCGATCACGGTCAGGGCGAGCGACGCGGCAATAGCAGAACCTCTCATTACGCTGAATCCTTTCAAATGTCGGAAGCCGTTGATTCTACACTAGATCTAGAACTGTTCACCACGGAGGACACGGAGGTCAAATCCCAAGGGATGCGCCTCCGTTCCGCCGTGTCCACCGTGGTGGAGAGCCGTCGTCAGAACGTCGATCCGACCGCAAAGCGGAACTGAAACGCCTTCTGCGGCAGCAGCGTGTTGTCCCGGACGCCGTCACGCTGCGGGTTGTAAGCAAAGATCAGCCGGAACGGCACGTTCAGGACCGGCATGAAGAACCGGACTTCCAAGCCGGTGGACGTCTTGAAGTCCCTCAGATGGAAGCTCTGGCCTGGAATCACGACCGTGTCGAGGGATCCGCCAGCGGGGACGTACGCCGCCGGGCCCTGAAGCACGGGACCGGACTGCACCTGACCCGCGTCGTAGAACGCAATCAGACGCACCGGACCGGCAATCGTGATCTGCTCTTCGAGGTTGAACAGCAGGCTCTTGTTTCCGCCCAGGACCAACCCCGTCGTCGGATCGTGCGGGCCGACCGTGCGAATGTCAAAGCCGCGGATGCTGTACTCGCCGCCGAGGAACAGTTTCTGGAAGATCGGCAACTCGCGCGATCCGGTGAACGCGTGGATGTACTCGCCCTGGGCACGCATGCCGAGCGTCAGCCGGTTGCTCTGCTTGATGAACCAGACGCCTTCCACCATCGGCTTGTAGAAGTTCGTGTTGCCGCCGAGACCGGCGAGGTCGATCGAGGTGGTGAAGCGCTTGCCCTGGGTCGGAAAAATCGGCTGGTCGACCGTGTTGTAGACGTAGGACGGGACGATCTTGCTGATGACCCGTTCGCCGCCCTGGCCGATGAGCAGTGAGTCGCGCAGAAAGGGGTTGCGCGCGAGCACGTCCGGCGACTGGTAGACGTCGGCGATCTCGGTCACCCGCACGCGCTCGTAGCTGTAGTTGACGAACATGCGCGAGAAGCCGCTCATCGGGAAGCCCATCGTCACGACGGCGCCCGATGACTGTTGCGTGAACTGGCCGATGTACCGGACGTCGGAGCGGAAAATGTTCGCGCCGCCCGTAATGTTGCGATCGAACAGGAACGGCTCGCTGAACGCCACCGAGTAGTTCTGCGCGCGCGATCCGGCCGACAGCGACAGCGTGAGGCTCTCGCCGCGGCCCAGGAAGTTGGCCGTCTGGAATGAGAGCTGACCGAAGAAGCCCTCGAACTCCGAGACGCCGGCGCCGAAGGTCAGCTGGTTGCGGTTCTGCTCTTCCAGCTTCAGCTTCACGTCGACTTTGTTCGTCTCGTTCGGCGTCCGCTGGACGTCGACGTCCTTGCCGCCCTCGAGCGCCTTGAAGTAGCCGAGCTGGTTGAGGCGCTTGACGCTGAATTTCAGCGCCTCGGTATTGAAGACGCCTT
>JAYVMG010000644.1:0-2211 GCA_043759095.1 Acidobacteriota bacterium
ACGATCGCCGGCACGCTGTTCCCTGTCGTGTGCACGTCCGCGCTCCAGAACATCGGTGTGCCGGAACTCCTCGACGCCATCGTTGCCTACCTGCCGTCCCCCGCCGAACGGCCGTTTGCCGGCATCGACAATACCGGCGCGCCGGTCGCGCGCGCCGCCGACGCGAAAGCTCCACTGTCGGCGTTCGTGTGGAAGACCATGGCCGATCCGTTCGCCGGCCGCATCACGATGTTCCGCGTCGTCTCCGGCGTGCTGACCGCTGATTCGACAGTGCACAACAAGACCAAGGACGTGCAGGAGCGCATCGGCCACCTGATGCTGCTGGAGGGCAAAACGCCGACGAACGTCACGGAGATCAGGGCCGGCGACCTCGGGGCAGTGGCCAAGCTGAAAGACACGCTCACCGGCGACGTCATCGGCGACAAGAACGATCCGGTCACGTTCCCGTTGACCGCGTTCCCCGAGCCGGTCCTCTCCTACGCGATCGAGCCGAAGAGCCGCGGCGACGAGGACAAGATCAGCACGTCGGTGCACCGCCTGGAGGAGGAGGACCCGTCGATCCATTACAGCCGCGATCCGCAGACGCATGAACTGCTCCTCTCGGGCCAGGGGCAGATGCACATTGAGGTGACGGTCGCCAAGCTGAAGCGGCGGTTCAGCGTCGATGTGAACCTGAAGCCGCCGCACATCGCCTATCGTGAAACGATCAAGGCTGCCACCGAGGGGCACGGACGGCACAAAAAGCAGACCGGCGGACATGGGCAGTTCGGCGACTGCAAGATCAAGGTCGAGCCGCTCGCCCGCGGCTCGGACTTCGAGTTCGTCGACGACATCTTCGGCGGCTCCATCCCGCGCCAGTTTGTGTCGGCGATCGAGAAAGGCATCCAGGACGCGCGAACCCGAGGCTATCTCGCCGGCTATCCCATGGTCGATTTCCGGGTGACGGTCTTCGACGGCTCGTATCACGACGTCGACTCGAACGAGCTCTCGTTCAAGCTGGCCGGCTCGCTCGCGTTCAAGGACGCGATGACGCGCGCGCGGCCGACCATCCTCGAACCGGTGATGCAGGTCGAGGTCCACACGCCGTCGGATTTCGCCGGCGACCTCATGGGCGATCTCAACGGCCGGCGCGGACGCATCGCCGGGATGGATACGCGCGGGGCGACGACGGTGATCAAGGCGCTGGTGCCGATGTCGGAGATGCTCACCTACGAACAGCACCTGACGTCGGCCACCGGCGGTCGCGGCTCGTATCACATGGAGTCGTCGCACTACGACGAGGTGCCCGCCCACCTGCAAACGAAGATCATCGCAACCGTGAAAGCGGAGCGCGCCGGGGTGGCGGTTGAGGACGACTGAGACTTGAGAGCTGAGAGTTGAACGCTGTCTTGTGGTTCGTCGCCATCGTCGCCGGCCTGGCGCCTCGCCGCTTCTGGCCCTCGCTCGACGTTCACCTGCCGCTCCGCTCGGCCGCGGCCGTCTCGGGACTGGTCACGCTGCTGGCGGGGATCTTCTTCGGCGTCGGCGGCTTCCTCGCCTTCGGTACGCAACTGGCCGGTGCCAACAACGACTGGATGCTCCGGCAGCTTGCGGCCGCGCCCGCCAGGGGTGATGCGGCCGTCGGACTCGTGCCCTACGGCATGTCCGTGCTCACCCTGTTCCTCTTCGTTTTCTTCACGCCTGCAGGCCTGATCGCGCTCTACCTGGTGACGACCGGCGCGCTGCGCGCGATCTTGGCGTGGCTCGACGATCCGCTCGGCGATCCGCTGCTCACCGGCATCGACTTGGCGGCGACGACGATGTGGCACAAGAACCGGGGGGAGCGCCGGCAGATCGCGCGCACCCGGCTCGAGGGCACGGACGCGCCGGATGTCATGCGGACAGGAGAATGGGCTGGCGTGCCGGACTTCGACTACGTCGTGCTGGCCGCGCGAAAGAAACCGGAATGGCAGACCGGCGCGATTATCCTGACCAGCAGCGACTGGTACAAGCTCGGCGTGCCGTTCGACATGGAGACGCCGTCAGGGCTGCGGACGGCGTATCCGCTGAAGAAGATGGAGACGGTTGAAGTCGTGCGACGCGGCATCCAGTACAAACTCCCGAATTTGCCACGAAAACACAAAGACACGAAATAGATCCAGATTCTTTCTTCGTGCTTTCGTGCTTTCGTGGCTAGATCAGAAACCCCCGCGGCCGCGCGGCTTCGGCGGC
>JAYVMG010000645.1:0-2209 GCA_043759095.1 Acidobacteriota bacterium
GACGATGGAACACTGGCGGGGTATACGGTGCGCGCGGGCGTCACCGCGCCATTGCCCGTTCGGAAGGCGGCGCTGAAAGTCACCGATGCGGTCGACCCGCCGGCGACCAGCATCTTCACGCCCGACACGGAGTTCGGATCACGCTTCCTCGTGGAAGTCGTTCGTGGATGCGCGAACCTGTGCCGCTTCTGCTGGGCCGGCTACAACTACCTGCCCGTGCGCGCGTTTCCGACCGATCGCATTCTGCAGCTCGCGCGCGAGGCGCGGACGCACGCAAGCCGCGTCGGGCTCGTGTCGATTGCGCTTTGCGATCACCCCGACATCGAACGCATTCTCGCGAACCTCCTGGAGATGGGCTACGCCATCAGCCCCGCGTCGCTCCGCCTCGACGATCTGACGCAGTCCATCGTCCAGGTCCTGAAGGAGAGCGGCGAGCGCACGATTACCATCGCACCGGAAACCGGGTCCGATCGTCTACGTCGCGTGATCAACAAAACCGTGACCAACGACGAAATTCTCGATCGCGCCGACCTGATCTTCGCCAACGGCATCGAGAACCTGAAGCTCTACTACATGATCGGCCTCCCCACCGAGACGGACGAGGATCTGGTCGCGATTCGCGATCTGACGCTGCAGATTCGCGAGCGCATGATGAAGTACGCGAGGCCCAAGGGCCAGATTGGCCGGATCATCGGCAGTGTGAACCCGCTCATCCCGAAACCGGGGACGGCCTATCAGTGGATCCCGATGGAGGATCCGAACGTGGTCGATCGCAAAATCAAACGGCTGCGTTCGCTGACGGCCGACATCGACAACGTGTACTTCAACATCAAGTCTGAGCGGCACTCCTACTTCCAGGCGTTGCTGTCCCTTGGCGATCGGCGCGTGGCGCCGGTGATCGCGATCGCCGAGCAGAACGGGCAGAACTGGCGCGCCGCAGTGAATGACGCCGGCATCGACGGCGACTTCTACATCTTCCGCGACCGCAGCAAGGACGCCGCCCTGCCCTGGGACATCATCGACGGCGGCATGAAGCGCCCGTTCTTCGAAGCGGAGTACGCGAAGAGCCTCCGCGAGGAATGGACGCTGCCGCCCAAGCGCGCGCAGGAGAACATCAAGCTGCTGCCCGTCATCTCGTAGGTCCGGCTCGCCGGACCTACCGAATCAAGAGGCGATCGCGGCGCGTTCCTCGTACTCCTGAAACGCTTCCAGAATCAGATCGCGCAGTTTGCCCTGTGCTGTGGAGTCCACGATCGGGCGCAGCAGCGCGAAGCTGCGCCGTTCGCCGTTGACCGCGTAGGACCGCGCCGGGAACGTCACGTTGCGTCCGTTGCCGCCTCGGCGTTCCCAGATGCTGAAGCCGATCAGCTTCAGGCCTTCCATCGGGCCGTCGCCGAAATGCACTTCCGCGTCCGCGAGTTTTCCGGGAGGGTTGCCTTTGTCGTTTGGCGTAATCTTGATCGTCATGTCAGGGGGATGATCAATCGGGATGCCGGGCCGGCTGCGTCGAACGCGAGCCCGCAACACACAGTGCGTGCGCGTCTTGTCACACGCTCGCCGGCGGGCTGTGCGCCTCCGTCCGAGCGATGGTCTGAAAATGCCAACCGGCGTTGCGTTATTCGCCGAGGATCAGGACCTGCGCCATCGCCAACGCGTCGGAATGCGTAATGGTCAGCAGAGAGGAACGGCCGCCCATTGCCGCAAACCTTCGCTCAGCGCCGCCGTGCAACCGCAGTTGCGGCGGCCCGCCGCGACGGACGACCTCGACGTCGCGCCAGAGCACGCCCTGCGTGTGGCCGGTGCCGAGTGCTTTCATCGCCGCCTCCTTCGACGCGAAACGGCCGGCAAAATGAATCGCCGGGTGGCGGCGCCGCATGCAGTACGCGATCTCGCCTTCGGTGAAGAGGCGCTGTATGAAACGCTGCCCATAGCGTTCCATGGTGCTGGCGATGCGAGGAATGTCGGTGGCGTCGAGGCCGAGGCCTATGATGTTTGGCATGACGGCTAAATATGTGTCCCAAGCCTAGCGACGGCTTTGCCTGGGTGCAAATTGAGGGCGGCCGCGCGCTGGTGTGCGAGGCGCTCGCGGCACCCCATCTCTTTACGACGCGATCCTGGGCGTTTGGATCCGCGTCCGAAGCCGAACGGCCCGCCGCGTGGGAAACCGTCGGCCGATCGCTGGGCGCCGACGCGGGTTCGCTGTGCCGCA
>JAYVMG010000646.1:0-5875 GCA_043759095.1 Acidobacteriota bacterium
GACGTCGCACATCTCCCACGGCTGACCGAGCATTTCCGCAGCCTGACGATGCACGTCGAACGCGGAGTGGGTGCCGTGGTTGCCGATGCCCGACTGGAAAGTGATGCGGCCGTCGGGTTTGATGATGAACAAGCCATCGAATCCGATCGAGCCGCCCGCGTACGGACTGACGGCGACGCCGATGCCGCGCCGGAGATTGCCCTGCTTCTTGCCGCTGTAGGCCGCCTTCTTCGCTTCCCAATCGAATTTCTCGAGGCCCAGATCGAGCGCTTCCTTGACGAACGCGCTCGTCACGTACGCCTGCTTGCCGTTGGGCAGCGCGGGTCCGAAGGGCGCATGGCCGGCCGGCGCGTTGATCCGGCGAACGGCAACCTGATCGAGGCCGAGCTTTTTGGCCGCCTTCGAGAGGATCGGTTCGAAGAGGCCGATGCCCTGCGCGCCGCCGGGCGCGCGCTGCGACGTCTTCGGCGGTGTGTTGGTCAGCACCGTGAGACCACGCCACCGCATCGTTTCCGGCTGATACGCCAGCGAGATCGTCGTGCCGGCCGAACGTCCGTCACCCTGTGCGTCGTACGGGCCGTTGTCGCAGATCGCGTACATGTCGATTGCGGTGATCCGGCCGTCCTTGCGCATGCCGAGCTTGACGCGCGCGAGAATGCCGGGACGCGCGCGGCCGATGAAGTGCTCGTCCTCGCGCGTGATGCGCATCATCACGGGCGCGTTGGCTTTCTTCGAGAGCAGGGCTGGAATCGCCATCGAGATGGCGCCCGGAATTTTGCTGCCGAAACCGCCGCCGGTGTACTCGCTGATGATGACGATCTTGTCCGGCGTCAGACCGGTCCAGCGCGCGACGGCCGCGACCGTCTGCACGGTGCTCTGCGTCGAGCCATGCAGGAACAGCTTGCCGTTCTGCCAGTAGGCCATCGCCGTCCGCGTTTCGAGCGGCTGATGTCCCGTGGACTGCGTCATGAAGGTTTCGTCGATGATCAGGTCCGCTTTTTTGAACCCGTCGTCGACGTTGCCGAAGGCCCACTCGTCGGTCGCCTTGCCCATCGGCATCTGATTGGCGCCGGCTTTCGCGAAGTCCTCGTCGGTCCATTTCCAGATGGCAATCTGCGGCGGCGCCGGAGCGCCCGCGGCTGCGCCGCGACCTCCACGTCCGGCTGCTGCCGCACCCGCGGCCGCGCCTGCTCCCGGTCCCGCCGGCGGCGCCGGCGGCGTCGTCGGACGCATCCACACGTTGCCCTGAATGCGCGCGTTCGGGCCGTTCGGCCTCAGGCTTTCAATCACGTCGACGACGAAGGGGAGCGGCTCGTACTCGATGACGATCGCTTCGATGGCCATCGCGGCGGTGTGTTCGTCGATTGCGGCGACCGCGAGAATCGGTTCGCCCTGGTAGAGCGGTTCGTTGGTCAGGCCGCGTTCGGCCTGTGCGCTGGCCTGCACGCCTTCGCCGAGTAAGGCGCCGACGGCGGCGCCCGGCATGTCGTCGGCGGTGAGAATCGCTTTGACGCCGGGCATCGCGAGCGCTGCCCTCGTGTCGAGCCGCTTCACCTTCGCGTGCGGATACGGGCTGACCAGCAGCTTGGCGAACAGCATGCCTTCAACGCGGTAGTCCTCCGCATACTTCGCCTTGCCGGTGACCTTGGCGACGAGGTCGGGCGTCGTGTAGTTCTGGCCGACGAGTTTGGTATCAGCCATTACGCGTTCCTCATGTGCTCAGCGCCCTTCATCAGCGCGGTGAGAATCTTGTCGTAGTCCTGGCAGCGGCACAGATTGCCGGAGACCCCGTGCGCCAGTTCCTGGCGCGTCGGGTTCGGATTCGTTTTCAGGTAGCCGGTGGTGGCCATCACGAAACCGGGCATGCAGAACGCGCACTGGAAGCCCTGTTCGTCGACGACGCCCTGCTGCACGGCGCTCAGTTTGCCCGTGGCGGGATCGGCCAGCCCTTCGATCGTCTGGACTTTCTTGCCGCGCGTCGTGTGCGTCAGCACCGAGCACGAATAATGCGGCACATCGTCGATGAGGACGGTGCACGCGCCGCACTCGGCGCGATCGCATCCCAGCTTGGTGCCCGTGAGCCCCAGCTTGTAGCGCAGCGTCATGGCCAGCGTTTCCTGCTTCATGACGTCGACGCGGCGGTCCTGACCGTTCACGTTCAACGTGATGAGGCGTTCAACCGCGCCCGGCGCCGACGGCTGCCCGTGCAACTCCGTCGTGCGGAAAAGGTACGCAGATGAGGAGGCGACTGCGCCTGCCGCGATGACGCCTTTGATGAAGTTGCGTCGTGACACTGATTCTGATGTGGGTTCCGACATCTTCGTATCTTCCATTGCAGGATCACCTCGTCGGGTCGTGGACCGACCGGATGGAGAGGGATTTTGTCTGGCACACAATACCCCGTAAAAGGACCTGGTTCAACGGTCAACTGACAAGTGACCGGTACGACGGACGATGTCTACGAATGTCTCGATAGCGACACCTTGCCGTTCCGATATCCTTGGGGAGCCGATGGCGTCACTGTCCTTGAGATTTCTGGGTGCGGCAGGCACCGTAACCGGGTCAAAACACCTGCTGGAGGTGGACGGCCGGCGGATTCTGGTCGATTGCGGCCTCTTTCAGGGCCTGAAAGAGCTGCGGCTGCGCAACTGGGAGCCGCTGCCGGTCGATGCGGCCTCGATTGACGCGGTCATCCTGACGCACGCGCACCTTGATCACTGCGGGTATTTGCCCCGTCTGGTCTCCGCCGGGTTTCGCGGACGGATTTTCTGCACGCCTGGGACCAAAGAGCTGTGCTCGCTGGTGCTGCCCGATGCGGCGCGCATACAGGAAGAAGATGCGCGTGACGCGAACCGCCGCGGTTTCAGCAGACACGCGCCCGCTCTTCCGCTCTACACGTCAGCGGATGCGACCCGGGCGCTCACGCAATTGCAGCCGGTTGGCTACGACCGCGAGATTCCCGTATGGAGCCAGACTGGGGTCGGAATAGGGTCAGACCCCAATCCGGCCCCGACGGTTGAGTTCATTAATGCCGGCCATCTGCTTGGTTCTGCGTATGCCAAGGTCCGGGTGGCAGGAAAAACGATCCTCTTCGGCGGCGATCTTGGCCGTTTTGGCCGTCCCGTGCTGCCCGATCCCAGACTGGTGCCGGAGGCGGACATCCTGCTGGTCGAATCGACGTACGGCGATCGCCTGCACGAACCGGACGACGACGGCGATCGTCTCTCGGCGATCATCAACGACTCCGTAAAACGTGGCGGAAAACTGATCATCCCGTCTTTCGCGATCGGCCGCGTCGAAGAAGTGCTGTTCTGGTTGAAGCGCCTCGAGGCCGAGCAACGCATCCCGGTACTGCCGGTCTACCTCGACAGCCCGATGGCGACCGGCGCGTTGCAGTTCTACGCCGCGCGCCTCAACGAACTGGACCCCGAGCTGAGCGCCGGACGCTCCTCCGCGATGAAACACGTCTCCGCATTCGCGACGACGCGCATGACGGTGATCGCCTCGCCGCAGCAGTCCGCGGATCTCGTCGCGTCGCGGCAGCCGTCGATCATCATCGCGTCGAGCGGCATGGCCACCGGCGGCCGCGTGCTGCGCCATCTCGCCGCCACGATCTCGAATCCGAAACACACGGTCATGTTTGTCGGTTATCAGGCCGCCGGCACGCGGGGTCGCCTGCTGACCGACGGCGCGAAAGAGGTCAAGCTTCTCGGCCGCATCTATCCGGTGGCCGCGCGCGTCGAACGGCTCGACTCGATGTCCGCGCACGCCGACTACAGCGAGACGATGCGCTGGCTCGCCGGCTTCACGCGCGCGCCCCGCATGACGTATCTCGTCCACGGCGATACCGGCGCGCTCGCCGCGCTCGCCGCCAGGATCACCACCGAGAAACAGTGGCCGGTGCACATCGCGGCGCATCTGGAGCGGGTAGAAATCCCCGCGTAGTAGGCTACCGACAGGCCAAAGGGCTGAGGGCTCAGGGCAGAATGAACACAACAACGCCGGCGCCCGCGACGACGACCGCGGCGCCTACGGACCGGAAATATCTCCTCGAACGCGTCGGCGAAGCCGCCGTCGTGCAGGTCTATGCCGACGGATTTCGCGATCTGCCGCTGCGCGAGAAAGCGCTGGTGTGGCATCTGGCTCAGGCCGCAATTGCGGGTCGCGACATTTTTTACGACCAGCGGTACGCGCACAACCTCGACATGCGCGACGTCCTCGAGGCGATCGTCACGCACCCCTCCGGCATCGATCGCCCGGCGCTCGACGAGATCACGCGCTACACGAAGCTGTTCTGGATCAACACCGGGCCGTACAACAACCTGACCTCCCGCAAGTTCGTGCTGACGTGCACGTCTGATGCGTTGTCCGCTGCGGCGCACGCCGCCACCCGCAATGGCGCGCGCATGCCGCTGCGCGCCGGCGAAACGCTCGACGCGCTGCTGACGCGACTGCGGCCGATGTTCTTCGATCTCGACGTCGATCCGATCGTCACCAGCAAAACGCCGCGCGCCGGCAAGGACATCGTCACCGCCAGCGCGAACAATCTGTACGTCGACGTGACGATGGCGGACCTCGACGGGTTCGAGGAGAAGCACGCGCTGAACTCGCGGCTGGTGAAACGCCACGGCGCGCTCGAAGAAGAGGTCTACCGCATCGGCGGACGCTACAGCGCGCAGATCACCGCGATCGTGCAGCATCTCGAGGCGGCGATGCCGTTCGCGACCGAGGCGATGGCGAAGGCGCTGCGCGCCCTCGTGACGTTCTATCGAACGGGCGAAGACGCCGATCGCGAGGCGTACGACATCGCGTGGGTGCAGGACAAGGCGTCGCCCGTCGACACGATCAACGGTTTCGTCGAAGTGTATCTCGACGCGCGCAGCATCAAAGGCGCGTGGGAAGCGATCGTCTTCTACGTCAACCACGAAAAGACGACGCAGATCCGGACCATCGCCGAGCAGGCGCAGTGGTTCGAAGACCACATGCCGTGGGATCAGAAATATCGGAAAGCCGGCGTGCGCGGCGTCACCGCCAACGCCATCGACATCGTCATCGAGGCCGGGGATTCCGGGCCGATCACGCCGGTCGGGATCAATCTGCCGAACGATCAGAAAATCCGCGAACGCTACGGCAGCAAGTCCGTGTCACTGTCGAATGTCAACGAGGCGTACGACAAGTCGACGCTGCCCGAATTCCGCGACGAGTTTTCGTGGACGCCTGAAGAAGCCGCGCGCTCGAAGCAGTGGAACGCGTTTGCCGGCGAGTTGACGACGAACATGCACGAGGTGATCGGGCATGGGTCGGGAAGAGTCGCCGAGCGGTTGAATGGGAACCCGCAGGCCGCGCTCAAGGAGCAGTTCTCGGCGATCGAGGAATCGCGCGCGGATCTCGTGGCGCTGTATTTCCTGCCCGACCCCAAGCTCGTGGAGTTCGGCCTCGTGCCGGAGGAGGCGCACGACGAGATCGTGCGCACCGAGTACGAGAGCTACACGCGCAACGCGCTCGTGCAGTTGCGGCGGATCCGCGAGGGCACGCACATCGAAGAAGACCACATGCGCAACCGGCAGATGATTGTCGGCTGGCTGATGGCGAACACGGCGGCGATCGATGTACGGACGCGCGACGGCAAGACGTACTTCGTGATGACCGACGCGAAGGCGTTTCACGCCGGCGTCGGCCGTCTGCTGGCGGAAGTCCAACGGATCAAGGGCGAGGGCGACTACGCGGCGGCGCTCGCGCTCGTGGACACGTACGGCGTGCATTTCGATCCGGCGCTACGCGATGAAATCGTCGCGCGCGTCGATCGTCTGCAGCTGCCGTCGTACACCGGGTTCGTGATGCCGAAGCTCGACGCGGTGACGAACGCATCGGGCGA
>JAYVMG010000647.1:0-5872 GCA_043759095.1 Acidobacteriota bacterium
TCTCCACCACGGGGGACACAGGGGACACAGGGGACACAGAGGTCAGATCTGGCCCAAACGGATCTCTCCCGCCGTCCTCAGTGTCCTCCGTGGTGGAGAGCTAGGGTTGCGTGACGAACGCCGTCCCTGGAATTTTTTGGATCGAGCGACCGAGCGAGCAGCAAGAGTGGTCGCATCATCAGCCCTGAGCCCTGAGCCCTAAACCCTGTTGTATGTGCCCCCCGTGGTGCCGGCAATGCCACGAGTACAGCGAGAGCGCTTCATCGAGCGTCACCGTGCCCAACTCGGGATGCAGGTACGCCTTGCCGAAATCAGCGGCGCTCAAGGCGCGCAGGACCATGACCCACCGCCGATGAAGCACGGCCAGCAGCGCGAGCGACATGTCGGCGGGGCCGGTCCTGGCCTCCGGCAACTCCGCCCACTTCGTCTCGTCGTAGGCCTTGATGGCCGGCGTGTCTTCGGTTATCGCGACTTTCATTCGGATGTAGGCGTTCATGTGGCTGTCGGGCACGTGGTGAATCACCTGCCGCACCGTCCAGCCGCCCGGCCGGTACGGTGTGTCGAGTTCTGATTCCGTGCGGCCCGCCACGAGCGACAGAAATGTCTCCGGCGTCGCTTGAATGATGTCGATGTGCGCGGCGCGCGCGGCTGCATCGAGCGGCGCCTTCAGTCTTTCAAATCGTCCGACGGGGTACCGCAGCTGTTCGAGATCTGTCACGCGTCCTCCTCCTGATAGAATCCGTCCCGCGAGGCATTCCATATGTTAAGAGCATCCGTCACTTTTTCCGTTGCACTGTCGTTCATGATCCTGGTGCTTCCCGGTCGGGGCTCTCACCAACTTCACGCGCAGGCGCCCGCGGGTGGCGGCCAGGCCGCACCCGGCGGCCGCATTCCTTCCATTGAGGAACGCACCACCGGCATGCAGAAGATGGACGGCTTCTTCTCACTCTATTGGGAAGAGCGCACCGGTTCGCTGTTTATCGAGATTCCGAAACTCGACACCGACGTCCTGCTGAACACCGGCCTCGCCGCGGGGCTGGGATCGAATGACGTCGGCCTCGACCGCGGCACCGGCGGCGGCGCGCGCCTCGTCTCGTTCCAGCGCGTCGGCCCGCGCGTGATGATGGTGCAGCCGAACATGTCGTTCCGCTCGAGCAGCGCGAATCCGCTCGAGCGCAAGTCCGTCGAAGATTCGTTCGCCAAGTCCGTGCTCTGGGGTTTCACCGTGGCCGGCGAAGCGAACGGGCACGTGCTCGTGGACGCCACCGACTTCCTGCTGCGCGACGTCACCGGCGCCGGCAACTCGCTGCGGCCGGGCAACTACCGCGTCGATCGCACGCGCAGCGCGTTCTACATGGCGCGCACGAAGGCGTTCCCGAAGAACAGCGAGATCGAAATGACGCTGACCTTCACCAACGATGCCGCCGGCGGACGCGGCGGCGGTGGCGGCGCGGGCCCGACCCAGGGCCCCGGACCGATTCCTGAATCCGGCGCCAGCGCGGGACGAGGCGGTGGCGGTGGACGCGGCGGCGGTCTCTTCTCGGGTTCGGTCGGCAGCGTGACTCCGACGGCCGACGCGGTGACACTGCGCGAGCATGCGTCGTTCGTGGAACTGCCCGACAACAACTACAAGCCGCGCTACGACGATCCGCGCGCCGGTTACGGCGGCCTCACCTACATCGACTACAGCGTCGCGATCGGCGAGCCGATGCAGATGCGCTACATCCGGCGTCATCGCCTGGAAAAAAAGGATCCGACCGCGGCGACGAGCGACGTCGTGAAACCGATTCAGTACTGGGTCGACCCGGGCGCGCCGGAAGACGTGAAGAAGGCGCTCGTCGAGGGCGCGAGCTGGTGGAACCAGGCGTTCGAAGCGGCGGGATTCCGCAACGGGTTCCAGGTCGATGTGCTGCCGAACGGCGCGGATCCGATGGACATCCGCTACAACATGATCAACTGGGTCCACCGCTCGACGCGCGGCTGGAGCACCGGCGGATCGGTGGCCGATCCGCGCACCGGGGAAATCCTCAAGGGCACGGTCACGCTCGGGTCGTTGCGCGACCGTCAGGACTACCTGATCTTCGAAGGTCTGACGTCACCGTACGTGACCGGCAACGAGAAGCCCGATCTCCCGTACCAGACCGCGCTGAAGCGCATCCGCCAGCTCGCCGCGCACGAGGTGGGCCACACGCTCGGCCTCGGCCACAACTACTACGACAGCGAAAAGGGCTGGATCTCGGTGATGGACTACCCGCATCCGCTCGAGAAGCTGAATGCGGACGGCACGATCGATCTGTCGGACGCGTACCCGCAGAAGATCGGCGACTGGGACAAGGTGACGATCAACTACGGCTACCGGCAACTGCCACCGGGCACGGACGAAAAAGCGGCGCTCACCAGGATCCTGGACGAAGCGTGGGCGCTGGATCTGCGGTACATGACGAACCAGGACACCGACTCGAACCCGAAGGTCGACCAGTGGTCGAACGGTGTCGATCAGGCGGACGAACTCTACCGGCTGATGAAGGTTCGTCGCGCGGCGCTGAACAAGATCGGACCGAACACGATTCGCGCAGGCGCGCCGACGGCGACGCTCGAAGAGCCGCTCGTGCCGATTTTCATGTATCACCGCTACGCCGTCGAGTCGGCCGCGTCGATGGTCGCCGGGCAGGACTTCATCTACGCGATGCGCGGCGACAACCGGACGCCCACCAAAGGCGTCGGGGTCGACGACCAGCGCAAGGCGCTCGACGCGCTGGCGTTCACGCTGCGTCCGTCGGAACTGACGGTGCCGAAAGTCGCGCTCGACATGATCTCGCCGCGTCCACCGGGCTGGGGCATGCACCGCGAACTGTTCCCGCGAACGACGGGCGACACGTTCGATCCGCTCAGTCCCGCGACCGTCGCGGCGGACGTGACAATCGGGTTCCTGCTGCAGCTCGAGCGCGCGTCGCGCATGGTCGCGCAGCATGCGGTGAACCCGCAGATGCCGGGGCTGGAAGACGTCATCGACCGGCTGGTCACGGCGACGTGGGACGCGCCCACCGCCAATTCGTACGAAGCGGCAGTCCGCCGCGCGGAAGAACGTGTGCTGGTGGATCGGCTGATGTGGCTGGCCGGTTCGTCGCCCAACGGCCAGGTGCGGGCGATCGCGTCGTACAAACTATCGAAGCTGGCCGCGCGCGTGAAGACCGCGGTCAACAAGACGGAACTGGACACGGCGCAGCGGCAACTGCTGGCGGCCGACATCAAGCGCTTCCTCGATCGTCCGCTCGATCTCGCGCGGCCATTCCAGCACGCGGCGCCCGACGCGCCTCCGGGCGCCCCGATCGGCGACATGCCGCAAGACTGGCTGGCGCGGCCTGCGGGCTGGGACTGGCAACAGAAGTTAGAAGTTAGAAGTTAGAAGTACGAAGTACGAAGTACTGAAAAAAAACCGCGGAGATCGCGGAGCTCGCGAAGGAATTCTTCCAAGAAGACTCCGCGCCCTCAGCGTTCTCTGCGGTTTTTTCCTATCGTGTGGCGCTGAGCACCAGATTGCGCAGCGCGTGCCCCACCAGACCTACCCGCCCCAGGCCCCTCCGCTTTCCGACGCGGATCACATTCACCCAGAAGTTGTTATGAAAGAGGAAGTTAACAGTTGTCTGCGCTATAACATTGCGGCACGCCTAAAGTTAATCAATATTTATATTGATTTAGTTGATAAATCAATGCTACAAAATTACTCATCTATGGCCGCCCAAGATTGGCAGGCGCTCACCAGGCTGACCGCCGGCGCTCCGTTCGAGGTCGAACGCGTCCGGCTCACGGGACAGGACGTCGCGATCGAAGGGCACTTCGAGCCGCCGCCTCTCGCCCAACTCCCCTCCGAGGATCAGACGTTCGTCGCCGCGTTCGTTCGCTGCCACGGCTCTATCAAACAGATGGAGAAATTCTTCGGAGTCAGCTACCCCACGATCAAGAACCGCCTCAATCGCATCGGAACCCAACTGCCCTTTGCCGAGATCGATCCGGAACCCGAGCCCGAGCGTCCACCCGTCACGTCGAGCGGCGAGCTGCTCTCACAACTGGAGCGCGGGACGCTGAGCGTGGACGAGGTCCTTCGTCAACTCCGCAAACCTGAGGACAGGAAATGACCATCCAGACTGACGACACCCGACGCATCCTCGACATGCTGTCGCAGGGAAAAATCACGGTCGATGAAGCCGACCGGCTGATCAAGGCCATGGGCGCCGACCGCCCGGCCGAAACGTCGGCCGCGGACACGGCGGCCGGCGAGCGCAAAACCGCCCGCTGGGTCCGCATCAACATTCACAAACCGGCGAAGGACGATGCTCACCGGCCGAAGGACGTGAACATCCGCGTGCCGATGGCGGTGGTGAAGGGCGGCATGCGGCTCGGCGCCATCATCGGGACGTTCGCCGGCGAAAAAGCCGCGCGGCGGATGAAGGCGCGCGGCCTCGACATCGATCTCGCGGCGATCAACAGCGACCTCTCGAAGATGAACGGGCCGGAGTTCGATGAGTTTCTGAAGTCGCTCAACGACACGAACATCGAGATCGACGACGGCAAGGCACAGGTCAGGATCACGTGCGAGTAGGCATGAGACTTCAGAGTTGAGACTTGAAACCTACGGCCTGTACGTCTGAAGCCGTCATGCCGTAGATCGGCGGCGTCTTCACATCGAGCATGCTCAGCATCGTGTAGAGCTGCCCGCGGCGTGATGGAGAAACTCGTCAAGGTCGAACATCAGCGGCCCGACGCGGCGCGCCCGAGGTCGACGGCCTTGAAGCCGGGGTCGCCCCAGTTCATCACGAAGACGCTGAAGCCCTGCTTCATGCGCATCTCGATGTCGGCCGGGGTCGAGGGGAATCCGCACGGCACGTGAAATTCCTTGCAGGCTGAGAGCACCTGCTGGATCGCGTTCTCCCAGCCGACCGTATCGAGCACGCGTTCGCCCGCGGCGTTGGTCGTCGAGAACACGCCTCGCAACGTGCCGGCGCCCGGCCACAACACGCCGATGCCTTTCACCTGCGCGATCTCGCGCACGTGCGCCAGCCCTTCCTTGCTCTCGACAATCGTCCAGTTCAGGAGTTCGCCGTCTGGATTGAGCGGCCAGAGGTCGGCCTTTTGCTTGTACTGCGCCTCGCTCATGCTCCAGATCGCCGGCGCCATGCCGACATCATCGGGGCGCGTGCCGCCTTTCGACGTGAAGCGCATCGCGGCGATGCCCGCCTTCACTTCGTCGGCGCTCTCGGTTTCCACGAACATGATGCCGCTGACGCCGAGGTTCAGCTCGCGGCTGATGTTCTTCGCGGCGGCGGCGGTGTCAGGGGCGATTTTCGGCGTCTTCACCACGAACGGCGCCGTGAAATGTGGAAATGGTGTCCGGCTGAGCGCGCCGACGTCCGCAGCGGCCCGGATGAAGTCGGTCACGCCCACGATCGCGCGATCAACGCCGCCTTCCATGCTGCCGTTGAAGAGGAAGTCGGCGCGCGTGTACGCCAGCGCGTCCTTCGCCAAGTCGGCCGGTGATTTCATCACGGCATCGACCGGCGGCGGACCGCCGCGGCGGCCCTGTGGGTTACTCGGCCAGTAGACGCCGAACAGCGGCTTCTTCTGCTCGAGCAGTTCGATCATCGGGTTCATCCGATGACGCGTTTGCGCGCGGCCGGCAATGGACAGCACCCCGAGGGCGAGAACAACAGCAACAGTCAGCGCACGTGAATGCATCGATCCTCCATATGAAAAATCTCCACCACGGGGGACACGGAGGACAGGAGGGCAAATCTTAATCGCCAGAAGAACTGGCCTCCGCGTCCTCCGTGTCCACCGTGGTGGCGAGCTTGCCTAGCACTTTGATACTCACGCT
>JAYVMG010000648.1:0-5872 GCA_043759095.1 Acidobacteriota bacterium
GCCGTGTCGGTGCTCGGCGGGGCCACGCAACCGGCGGCCGGGCTGCCGTCACTCAAGCTCCGGCAGAACATCGAATGGGTCGAGCGCGAAACGATCCGACGGGCGCTGGAAAACGCGGGCGGGGTCAAGAAGGACGCCGCGGAGCTGATGGGGATCAGCCAGCGCGCGCTGTCATACTATCTGGCGAAATACCGCTTGGAGTCGTGAAGATGTTACTGATCGCCGGCGCCCGCGGTCTAAGGCTTCGAGCGGATTCGATGGAGATAGGTGTATGCACAAACTTGGCGTGGTAGTCGCGGCGGCGACGTTGGCGGGCGGGATGGCGCTGGCGGCAGCGTGCGGCAGCAGTTCGACGGCGACGAGCCCGACGCCGACAACCAGCTCGTGCATGCCGAGTTCGAGTCCGAACACGTTCGTGATCCAGAACAACCAGGTCTGTCCGCAGACGATGACCATCGCCCGCGGATCGCAGGTGACGATTCTGAACTCCGACACGCGGACGCACGAGATGGATTCCGATCCGCACCCCGAGCACACCGACTGCCCGGAACTGAATCAGATCGACTTCCTGAATCCCGGCCAGAGCCGCCTGAGCGGCAATCTCAACACGGCGCGGAAGTGCGGCTTCCACGATCACAACAATCCCTCGAACGCGGCGCTCAAGGGAACAATCACGATTCAATAGGTCGGGGTGGGCACACGCTTTGCTCCAAGCTCTGGCCATGGTCAACCGAGCGCTTATGGTCACCGTCGGAATCGCGGCGCTCTTGACGGCATGTTCACCAACGCTGCCACCCGCGACGGTGCCTGCTCAGCCGGATGCGACCTTCGAACCGTTCAAAACCGCGCTGCAGGCGTATGTGGATCTGACGCAGCCCTTCCGGAAGATCGCCGCCCAGGACGCCGAAAGAGTGCCGGGCAAGGCGGCGCCGGAAACCGGCGCCGAGCAATCGGTGCGGACACGCCAGAACTCGCTGACCGAGGCCCTGACCACGAAACTGCGGCCCAACGCGAAGCAAGGTGACCTGATTTCTCCGGCAATGGGGGCCGCCATCACACGCGTGATCAAGGCAGCCTTCGATACGCCGAAACGCCAACTGCTCCTGGACGAACTGGCTGAGCAGAACTCCACGCCGCCGATGACCACCACGGTGACCGTCAACCAGCCCCTCGATTCGCCGCGCGTGCCGCCGCGCCTGATGGACATCCTGCCGCCGCTGCCCAAGCAGCTGGAATACGACTTCATCGGCCGCACACTTCTCATCCACGACGTCGATGCCAACATCGTCGTCGACTACCTGCCGGACGCGCTGCCGACGATCGCGCCTCCCGCGCGGGCGGCAGCAGCGGCGACGCCCGTCCCACCCGGCGCCGTCTCGCCGCTACCGATGCCGTCGATTCGAGGCGGTACGATCTTCGCGTTGATGGGCGACAGCGGATCCGGCGATCAGGCGCAGCAAGCCGTGGCGCAAGCGATGATCACGTACTTCAACACCGCGAGCCATTTTCCATTCGTCCTGATGCTCGGCGACAACCTGTACGACGATGACTACACGAACGAGTTCTCCGTACCGTACAAGCCATTGCTAGATCTGGGCGTGAAGTTCTACGCGGCGCTCGGGAACCACGACCGCGACCTGGAGATCCATTTCAAACCGTTCAACATGGGCGACGTGGATCGCTACTCATTCGACCAGGGCAACGCGCGCTTCGTCGTGCTGAACACCAATCACCCGGCTGACCCGCTGCAGATCCAGTGGCTGGATCAGGCGTGGGCGAACGTCGGCGCCAAGTGGCGGATCGCATTCTTTCATCACCCGCTGTACTCGTCCGGACAGCACGCCGCGGAGACCCGCGACGTCATCAGGCCGGCGCTCGAGCCGGCGCTGATCCGCAATCGAGTCAACGTCGTGTTCAGCGGCCACGAGCATCTGTACGAACGGGTCATGCCGCAGCACGGGATCAGCTACTTCGTATCAGGCGGCGGCGGGCGTTATCTGTACGACTACCAGGCGAGTGCGTTCGACGTGATGGGCGTGTCCGAGCACCATTTCATGGTCGCGGAAATCGCCGGCGACCGGCTGTTCTTCGAAGCGATCACGCACACGCAGCAGTTGCTCGACTGCGGCGTGATCTACAGGACGAGTGACGCCGCCGCGAAGCTCGATGACACGACGACGAAGTGGCTGGCCGACTGCGATGCGGGCCGTGCGAAGCCGCCGCGCGCGACGAGATAGCAGACATATACTTGGCCTCACGGAGGGTGGACGTGAGACTGATCACCATTGGATTCACAGTGGCGCTGCTGACGGCGATCGCCGCGGCGCAGACCCTCGCTCCCAAACCCGCCGACACGAAACCCGCAGCAGCGCCCGCCGCGCCCAGGCCGACCGGCACGCTGGCGCAAGTGATGCGCGGCATCTACTTCCCCAACGCCAACCTGATCTTCGACGTCCAGTAGAACGATCCGGCCGTACCAAAGAAAAAGACGGGCGACGGATCCTCGACCGAGACCTACTCGAGCGCCTACAGCGGCTGGGAGATCGTCGAGAACGCCGCGATCGCACTCACCGACAGCGTCGATCTGATCCTGGCGCCAGGACGCGCGTGCCAGAACGGCAAACCCGTGCCGGTGCAGCAGGCGGATTTCCAGAAGTTCGCGCGCGACATGCGCGAGGCCGGCCGCGTCGCGCGACAAGCGGCACGCACGAACAATCGGGAGAAGGTCGCGGACGCCACCAACAACATCGCCGAGGCGTGCTCGAACTGCCACGAGATCTATCGCGACAAGGGACCCGCCGACAGTCCGGCGCGCTGCACGCCGCCGCCGAAGAAGTAACTGCGGTAGCCCGCGGCTGGGCGTCAGACACCGTGGTTATTCTGCCACGGTGTCTGACACCTGAGGGCTTAGCGGGTCGGGGTGCCGAGTTCCTTGAGCTTGGCCGCCATGTCTTCGGCGGACGTCGCGGGCTTCACGGCCTTGTCGATCGCCGCGATCTTGCCGTCGGCGCCGATGTAGAACGTCCAGCGGCTGGCGTAGCCCATCATTCCCATCACGCCATACGCGTTGGCGGTGTCTTTCGACGGATCGCTCAGCAGCGGAAAGTCCGCGTGCTGCGATTCCGCGAACTTGATGTTCTGGTCCAGCGGGTCGACGCTGATCATGAAGTACTGCGCCTTGTATTTCTTGATCAGGTCGCCGTGTTCCGCCAGCGACTTGCACTCGATCGTGCAGCCCGACGTGAACGCCTTCGGGAACCAGGCCAGCACCACCGCCTGCTTGCCCTTGAAGTCCGACACCTTGTAGGTCTTGCCGTCGGACGCCTTCAGCGTGAAGTCCGGCGCGGGATCGCCAACCTTCAGATCAGCCGCTGCCGCAGGCAGTGCCGCGAACCCGATCGCCGCCACGAACATCGAGAGAACGAGAGCTTTCATGCGACCTCCAGGAGAGTGAATGGAGAGTTTAACACCGCGTAGACCACCGGTGATCAGACGCCACGTCCGCCCGGATCGGTTCGGGGATCCTGCTAGAACAGGAATTTCAGCGCCAGCTGCACGACGCGCGGATCGAATGCGGACGCGATCGTGCCGAAGCTCGCGGCGCCCTGCACCGCGCCCGGGGCGCCCAGGTTCGGCGTGTTCAGGACATTGAAGACCTCGGCGCGCACCTCGATCGACGCGCCGGCATGGACAGGGACGCGGCGAATCAACGCGACGTCGACCTCGCGATACGACGGTCCGCGAATCGGATTGCGCGAGGCTGAGCCGATCGCGAACTGGGGCGCCGCCGCGAACGCCGCCGTGTTGAACCACTGGTCGGGCGCGCGCTGATCGGCGGGCCGCTCGGGGTCGCCGACCAGATTCGGCCGCTGCACGCCGAAGCCGGCGAACGCGTTATTGTTCGTCGTCTGCGTCACGGCCACGGGTACGCCGGACTCCATCGTGATCAACGACGTCAGCGCCCAGTCGTTCGCCAGCGCGCCGAGGACGCCGTGCAGCTGACGGGCGCGCCCCACGCCGGCCGGCAGCTCCCACACGAACGACGCGACGAAGACGTGCGGGATGTCGCCCGTTGAGTCATCGCGCTCGAGCGCGCGGTTGTAGCTGTCGGCGACGGGGTAATTCGCGATCGGACCCGTCAGGATCGACGCGTCAAACACCGACGAGGCATCGTCCAGCAGTGTGGAGCGCGTATACGCGACCGAGTACGAGAGCCCGTGCGCGAATCGTTGACGCAGACCGACGCCCAGTCCTTGATACCGCGTCGTGCCGACGTTGTTGCGGTAGAGGCTGACCGTCGTGAATGCCGGAAACGGTTTCAGCAGCTGCGCAACCGTGATCGTCGAATCGCCGAGCGACGACGACCGCGGGATGATGCCGAAATACGGGTTCGGCACCTTGGCCAGCAACGACGCGCCCTGCGCGAGTTGGGAGGCCGACAGCTGATTGATATTGCTGTCGGGGATGCCGACGTGCGTGATGTTCGATCCGATGTAGCTGACCTCGACCGTCGTGTTCCTCGTCCACTCGCGCTGCAGCGACAGGTTCCACTGCTGCACGTAGCCGGAGCCGAGCGTGTGGTCGACCGCGAACACGCCCTGTCCGAGACCCGCGGTCGCCGTCGCGGCCAGCGGCGCGACACTCGGCCCGTTCTTGAGGACGAACGCCGGCGAGATCGTGTCGAGCGCGCGCTGCGAGACCGTCTGCAGGAACGGAAACGCCGGCGTCGTGAACGGCGTCGTGATCCCCGCCATTTCGATCCACACCACACCGTAGCCGGCGCTGGCGATCGTCTTGTCGCTGATCCGGTAGACCGCGCCCATGCGCGGCCCGACGTTGTCCTTCTGGAGCGGGCGCACGGGATTCGTGCCGGGGTACTCGAGCTGCTGCGTCTGCAGATTGAAAACGGCCGTCTGACCGTTGATTTCCGTGGAGGGGAAATTCAACGTGTAGCGAAGGCCGGGATTGAGGGTCAGCCGGTCGGACACCTTCCAGTCATCCTGGATGAAGTATTCCTGGAAATGCGCGCGCTCCTGAATCTGCGACGCCTGCAGATCGATCGAGAATGCCTGCACCTGCCCGAGCAGGAAGCTGGCGAGCGGCGTGCCGGTGTTCGCGACGCCTGGCACATCGCTGCCGAGCGCGTTGAACGTGAACGAGCCGGTCGGCGACGGCGGCTGAATGACGTTCAGCCGCTCCCATCGAACATCGAAGCCGGCCTTCACCGTGTGACGGCCGCTCAGCCACGTCAACGAGTCCGCCACTTCAGACACGCTCGTGTTGAAGTTCGACGCGGTGTTCGACGGCGAGCCCAGCTGCTGATAGCCGCTGACGAGAAACGTCGGCAGCGTCTCTGGGAATCTCGCGGTCGTCGGGATTCCCGGAATACTCAACGCCGCCCCCGCCGGCGTCGACACCTGCGCCGCCGTGCGTCCGACGGTTCGCCGTGTGTCGCCGATCCGCAGTTCGTTCAGCAGGTGCGCCGAGAACGTGTGCTGATAGTTTGACGCGAAGGACCACGCGCTCGTGTCCTGCGGTCCCAGCGTCCCGGTCGTCACACCGCTGCCGTCGGGAAGCGGCGTCACCGGCACGAACCCGTCTCGGAAGTACGAGAGCCGCCCGAACAGCTGATCCCGATTCGTTGCGAACGTGTGGTCGATCCGCGCGTCCCACTGATCCTGGTTGTCGATTTCCGAATCCGTGCGGCTGTAGTTGTTGGCGACGCCTGACGCCGTGGGCAGCGGGTACCGCTGCAAGAGCGCCAGCGCCACCGGGTCCATGCGCGACAGCGGGATCGTCCCACCCGCAAATGCCGCGCGCGTCGCGCCCGCCGGCGTCGACGGATCGGCGATGACCGGCACGCGCCCGCCGA
>JAYVMG010000649.1:0-2200 GCA_043759095.1 Acidobacteriota bacterium
CCTCGCGCGCGGCGGAGATTCCGATGCACCAGATCCCCGCTGTTGTCGCCGAGCTAACGTCCGAGCAGGCGGCGCTCATGGCAATTCTCGGAATGCTCACGACTCGTCTTCTCGTGCCCCAGTCCCTTCCGATTGGTGAGGCTTGCGACCGACTCCTGACGGCCGACGAGGTGGCGGAAGCCCTCGGCGTAACGAGGCGCTGGGTGCAGCGGCGCGCGCGACGCCTGCCTTTCGCGCGACAACTGTCGGAGCACGCGGTTCGCTATTCAGAGTGTGGGCTAAGGCGCTGGGTGGAGAATCGGCGGATGAGAGTCGCCTAAGTGGCTATGCGGGTCCGAACGGATCCCTGCCTTCCACAAGAGGGAGTTGATTATCGGGCCAGGGTGTCATGCGCCGATCGACGCGTCGGCTCGCGAAGCGCAGACACGCGGACACGTCGGCCGCTTCGAGATCCGGCAGTTCGTCGAGCACCTGTTCCTGGGAGAAGCCTGAAGCGAGCAGGTCCAGCACGTCCGTCACACGGATGCGCAAGCCGCGCACACACGGACGGCCGCCACACTGTTCGGGCTCCGCGGTAATCCGTTCGGCTAATGCCGCCATATTGGCTCCCGTTGAGAAGATCCGCCATTTCCCCCAAGACATTGGTGACAATTAGCGGACGGTCGGATTGCCAACTCTGGGCCAGGGCTTCACATGGCGCCAACGCCCGAGGGACGGGACGAACCGATCGAAGTCTCTGTCACTCGTGACGAGCGTAATGCCGGATTCGCTGCAGGACGCCGCCAGCAGGGCGTCATTCGCCAGTGACGCATTTGAATGAACCGCTGCCCAACCCTCGCGCGCAGCGAGGTCCGCCAGCAGTCGGCCGCTCTCCTTGAACGCTATCGTCGATGGCGCAAACACACGACCGCGGCGCTCGAACGGCCGTAGAATCGACGATTCGAGTTCCCGCACCTGTTCTCGCGTGCGTGCGCCGGCGGTAAGTTCCTGCACGACCACGGCGCTGAGAAACGTCGATGGAAGCGCAACCTCCAGAAAACCGGCCAGCGCTTCAGCGAATGTTTCATCGCGGAACGCATCCACGAACACGTTCGTATCGAGCGCGAACTTCACGCGCGTTTTTCGAACACGTCTTCAATGCCCCCCGCCCGACGAACGGCGGCAATCCCACGGACAAGTTCGCGACGGAATGCGACGAGGTCGAGGGCGACATCGATCGCCTCGGTCTCGGTCGCCACGCCAAGCACGCGGCGTGCTGCGTCGAGCTTTCGCTGATCCATGATGACGTTCTTCCGCACCCAGCCCTCGCCGCGTCCCCGCGATGGTTTCTGGCCGGTCTTGCTGGAGCGACGAGACAGATTCACTTCTTTGACGTGTGCCATATGTCACCGATCTGTATGAATCGTATCATATGTCTGTATGCGATTCTTTGATCAACTCCGGTCGCTGCGAAGCGACCTACAATGAGGGCTCGATATGGGATTCCGGTACTGGCAGGAAACTGGCAGGAAACTGGCAGGAACGAAGCGCCGAACAGCGTCGGGGGGCGCTTGGGACCGCGGGGCGAGTTCTCACATTCGCGCCGGAATACGTCGATTCGCACCCATTCGTTCCGTACCGAAATGGGTGGTGGACACCTCAAAATCCCGTTCACCTTACGGTGAGTGTGGGTTCGACTCCCACCTCCGGCACCACATATCGCTTTTCTGAGGAGTCAGCAGACGCAGTACTCGCGCCGTTTGGCTGTCGCCGTTCTGGTGCTCGCCACCTGCTTCTTCATTTCGACCCACGGCTTCGCGCAAACGAAAGCGAAGGCGCCGGCCGCCAAGACCGCCGCCACGGCGAAGCCCGCGCCCACAACAGCCTTGCTGGACATCAACACCGCGTCGAAGTCTGACCTGACGGCCCTGCCGGGCATCGGGGATGCGTACTCACAGAAGATCATCGACGGCCGGCCCTACGCGCGGAAGGGCCAACTCGTCTCGAAGAACATCGTCCCGCAGATCATCGCGAAGCAGGCCAAGAAGTAGCGCGTCTCTCTAGCCGGTCTTCCGCGCGATGATCGTGTCGGGACGCACATTCCTCCGCTTGCCAGATGTCGATACCGCTCGCCTTTCCAGTGGTGAGGCGGCGCGCCGCGCCAAGCAACATCAACCCGCGACCGCATCCGACATCGAGCACACGTTCGCGCCCAGTCCAC
>JAYVMG010000650.1:0-15167 GCA_043759095.1 Acidobacteriota bacterium
GATTCGCCGCGGGCTGAAGCTCGTCGCCGCCAGCAGCGGCTATGCGCAGCTCAGGCGCCTGCGGGGAACGGTCCGACTGGCCATCGACGTCGAAGGGCTCCGGAAAGACCGCCGGTGATCGCCGTCGACACCAGCTCGCTCGTCGCGTATCTCGCGGGCGAGCGCGCGGCCGATACCGACGCCGTCGACGATGCCATCGGCCACAATGCCGCGGTGCTGCCGCCGGTCGTCGTCACCGAGTTGCTGAGCGCCTCCAATGTTGATCGTCATCTCCGCGGGGCACTACTCGCCATTCCCATGCTCGACCTGGTTGACGGTTATTGGGAACGCGCCGGCATCCTCCGCGCCCGTCTCCACGCCCATCGTCTCAAATCCAGGCTGGCGAACAGCCTGATCGCGCAATCCTGTCTCGACCACAATCTCGCGCTGATCACACGCGACCGTGACTTTCGCCATTTCGCTCAACATGGCGGCCTGCGCCTCGCGCTGCGTCCCTAGATCGACCGGCACCGTGGCCCGACTCTTGCGTCGGATCGCAAAGCCCTACGCCTGGCTCTTAGCCGGCGACTTTCGTTTGAGCTCGGCGAGCGAATCCTGAGCATGACCATCGCCTCGGTGACTGCGCGATCGCCTAGTGCGCGTGCAGCGCCGCAATCAGCGGGCAGGTGATTGTCCCGTGACTCGCGCAGCAGTCCTCGACCAGCCGTTTGAGCACGGACTCCATGCGCCGCAGGTCGCGCAGTTTCGACCGCACGTCGTCGAGCTTTAGTTCGGCCATGACGCGCGCCTCGTCGCAGTGTGTCCCGTCTTCGAGCCGCAACAGCCCGGCAATTTCTTCGAGGCTGAAGCCCAGGCGTTGGGCGGATTTCACGAACTTGACGCGCGCCACGTCCGACTCCTCATAGCGACGAATGCTGCCGTACGATCGCCGCGGCTGGGGCAGCAGGCCCTTGCGCTGATAGAACCGGATCGTCTCGACGTTGACTCCAGCGGCGGCGGCAAAGGCGCCGACGGTCAGGCTGGGCGGATGGTTGTTCATGTCCCTTGACTCCGTACCTAAGTACGGCTCCAAGCTTAATACGTTATGACGATGATCGGACATGCCTCACGCGCGTCGCACACCACCAATGGTCGGGGAGCGCTGTTTGCCGGTGGTGTGGCCGCGATTCTCGCGTCGACCTGCTGCCTGGGCCCCCTGGTGCTGCTCACGCTCGGATTCAGCGGCGCCTGGATCGGCAACCTCACGGCGCTCGAGCCCTACCGCCCGATGTTTGTCGCCGGCGCTGTGGTGGCCTTGCTCTTCGCCTACCGGCAGATCTTTCGCCCCGCCGTGGCCTGCACACCGAGCGAGGTGTGCGCGGTTCCCCAGGTACGCACGACCTACAAAGCGATCTTTGGGTTGGTCGCCGTCCTGATTCTGATTGCCGTCAGCTTTCCGTTCATCGCGCCACTGTTCTATTGACGCTCAAAAGAAGAACGTCACGCACCACACAAGGAAGGACACCATCATGAGAACCCTGTTTTGCGTTGCCACCGCCGTGCTGCTCCTGGCCAGCCCCCTCTGGGCCGCGCCCAAGACCGTCACGCTCGCCGTACCCGGTATGACTTGTGCCACCTGCCCGATCACCGTGAAGAAGGCGCTCACCAAGGTCACCGGTGTCGCCAAGGTCGACGTGAACCTGGACAAGCTGCAAGCGGTGGTGACCTTCGATGACGCCAAGACCACCGTCGCGGCGCTGACCAAAGCCACGACGGACGCGGGCTACCCCTCCACCGTGAAGGGTAAGTGAACACCCACGAGCTCGACATCACGGGCATGACCTGCGACGCCTGCGCCCGCCACGTCAGCAAGGCGCTCCTGAGCGTGCCGGGCGTTCAGGCGGCGGAGGTCTCCTATCCGCAGAGGACGGCTCGCGTGAGCAGCGCCACGACACTCGATCTTGGGCTGCTCGCCACCGCCGTGCAAGCCGCCGGTTACGGCATGACGCCGAAAGCAAGCGCGCCGGCCGCTGGTTCCACGCGGCGCATCGCCGTCGTCGGCAGTGGCGGCGGAGCGATGGCGGCGGCGCTGAAGGCGGCTGAACGTGGCGCGACGGTCACGCTCGTCGAGCGCGGCGTCATCGGGGGGACCTGCGTCAACGTCGGCTGTGTGCCGTCCAAGATCCTGATCCGTGCGGCCCATATCGCCCACGTGCGCCGCCAGAGCCCGTTCGATGCGGGCCTCTCGGCCGCGCCGGCGATCGTCGACCGGCCGCGCCTGCTCGCGCAACAGCAGGGCCGCGTCGAGGAACTGCGCCACGCCAAGTACGAGGGGATCCTCGCCGGGATCCCGGCCATCACGGTCGTGCGCGGCGAGGCGCGTTTCACGGACGGCCACACGCTCACCGTGACGTTGACCGAGGGCGGAGAGCGTCTGGTTCCGTTCGACCGTTGCCTGATCGCCACGGGGGCGAGCGCCGCAGTACCGCCGGTTCCGGGTCTGAAGGAGACGCCGTACTGGACATCGACCGAGGCCCTCGCGAGCGACCGCATTCCGCCGCGGCTCGCGGTCATCGGGTCGTCCGTCGTCGCGGTGGAGCTCGCCCAGGCGTTCGCGCGACTCGGCAGCGACGTCACCATCCTGGCCCGCAGCACGCTGTTCGTTCGCGAAGATCCGGCCATCGGAGAGGCCGTCACGGAGGCCTTCCGCGCCGAGGGCATCACGGTGTTGCCGTACACACAGACCTCCGCCGTGTCGTTCACGAACGACGAATTCACGCTGATCACCAATCACGGCGAGGTGCGGGCCGACAAACTTTTGGTGGCCACCGGTCGGGCGCCGAACACGCGGAGCCTCGATCTGGACGCGATCGGCGTGACGCTCGACGCGCGCGGCGCCATCGTGGTCGACGACCATCAGCGCACCAGCGCGGTGGACGTGTTCGCCACCGGCGACTGCACCGATCGGCCGCAGTTCGTCTACGTGGCCGCCGCGGGCGGCGCCAGGGCCGCGATCAACATGACGGGCGGAGACGCCACGCTCGATCTGACGACGATGCCGGCCGTGGTCTTCACCGATCCGCAGGTGGCGACGGTGGGGCTGTCTGAAGCGGAGGCGCGCCTGGGGCACATCGAGATCGACAGCCGCACGCTGCCGCTCGACGCCGTGCCACGGGCGCTGGTCAACTTCGACACGCGCGGATTCATCAAGCTCGTCGCCGAGGCGAGCACGGGCCGGTTGCTGGGCGTGCAAATCGTCGCACCAGAAGCGGGCGAGGTCATCCAGGCCGCCGCCCTGGCCATCCGCGCCCGGATGACCGTGCACGATCTGGCCGATCAGTTGTTCCCGTACCTCACGATGGTCGAAGGGCTGAAGCTGGCGGCGCAGACGTTCACCAAGGATGTGAGTCAACTGTCCTGTTGCGCTGGCTGATCGGGCGTGCGAAACAGACGTGTCGAGATCGAGGAGGTGGTGATGCGCGTGGCAGCAGTGGCGGTCGTGGGTGTACTAATCATCGGGTGGGGCCTCAATACAGCGTCCAGCAGTTCCGCCATCCAGGCCGCCCGACAGGCGCCCGCGGATCAGACCGTGCTGAAGGTCGAAGGGATGACGTGAACAGGCTGCGAGGCCGCCGTGACGCTGGCCGGTGGAGAGAGCCAAGCTGCGGGACTACTGCCTCAGCGACACCCACCCGCGAGGGCGACATAAGGCCCGCGTGTTTCGATCCCGTCTGGGACTGACCGCCGTCGACGCCGAGTGGCTTCGCCGGTCGCTGCTCGACGCGGCGCACGATCGCCAGGATCGGCTGCTCCCGACCGAGCGGGACGAGCGAGGTCAGCGTTACGTGCTTGATCTTGAATTGACCACCGCAGCCGCAGCGCCACCGTCCGGTCCGCTTGGATCGTTCTGTCCGGCCAGGACGTGCTACGGCTGACCAGTTGCGACGTGCTGTAGGAGGGCAACCATGACACCGTACAAAGACACCATCCGGTTGCTCGACGTCGTCGCCCTCATTGCCGACCTGCCAGAGCGGCACCTGCTGCGCGGCCAGGTAGGCACCGTGGTCGAGACCCTTGCTCGCGGCGTCTTCGAAGTCGAGTTCTCGGATGACCAGGGGCGCACCTACGCGCAATCGGCGCTGCTCGCCGACCAGCTTTTGGTTCTGCACTACCAGCCGCTGCAGGCAGCCGGACCCCTACAAGCCCACACCTGGCCCATACCGGACCTCGGACTTGGTCCCAAAGCGTCCGGGTCACGTCGAGTGGCAGTTTTATAGACTGAACCACCGAGCCTCGAGTACGCGAACCCGAAGAGCAGCGGCGGAATGCTGCTCGACATGGGTATCCACGATTTCGATCTCGCGCGCAGGTTCATGGGCGAGGTGCGGGCCGTGTCCACGATCGGCGCGACGATCGCGTACGCGGAGCTGGCGACCGGGCGAGTCTCACCTTCGCCAGCGGCAAGCTGGGCGTGGTCGATCTGAGCCGGAGCGGCATCTACGGCTACGACATCTCGACCGAGATTCTCGGCCTGGAAGGGACGTTGAAGATCGGCTACCTGCGCGCGACGCCGGTGATGCTGATGACGAAGAACTCGGTGGCGCACGACACGGTGCCGTATTTCATGGAGCGGACGATAGGCAACATTAGCGGCCTCCTAGGTTGACATAAGACCCGTTCTCCCGACACAGCGATCGTCTGCAAGCCTCGCGTCCCGAGGCGGCTCGCTCGGTGGTGAACCCCGCTTTGTCGAGATACCGTGCCACGAGCTCGGCGATGTCCGGATCGTCCTCGACGATCAGGATGCGCGTCGGCATGACCGTCTTCTACCGGCGATGACAACGGTTGAGCCTCCCGGAGGTCAGCCCGGCCGTATCCAATAACAGTAAGTTGTTGTAATTACTCACGAAATACGGCTCAGAGACATAGCACCGCCCATGCAGTACCACCGGTCAGCGAAGGTGGACTGATGAGAAATTTCCTCGTGGCGGTGTTGAGCGTGATTGCGGTGGGAGTGATGCTGATCGCCTACGGGCTGCTCAGTCCCCGAGTGGCCGCGGCGGACATCTATCCGTCGGCGCGGCCGCTGCTCGCGAGCGAGCGCGGCGGCGATCTCGAGGTGCTCAGCTCGCGCCAGCCGATGGCGTACCGGGTGAACGACGCGCGCTACGCGCCGGCGTACGACACATATCAGGCGCCTCGCCGCATGAGCCCCGTTCGGACGTTGCGGACCGCGCCGCGCCGCGTGGAACGAGCCTCGGGCCGCGACTGGATCAAGACGGCCATGGTGATCGGCGGAACCACGGCCGCCGGCGCGGGGCTCGGCGCCATCTTCGGCGGCAAGAAAGGCGCGCTCATCGGCGCCGCGATCGGCGGCGGGGCGGGAACGCTGTATGAGGTTCGCAAGAGGTAGGACCATGGCAGAATGAGCGTATGCGCATTGCCCTTCTCTCCGCATTCCTCCTCCAGCTGATCTCCCCGGCGCCCAAACCCGGTCACGCGACGATTCTGTCGTCGCCCGCCGCAGTGAACGGGGCGGCGGGCTCCAAGCTGGCGCTCTTCGTCGATGTTGCGCCGAAGCCCGGCATTCACGTCTACGCGCCCGGCTCGAATGACTACATTCCGATCACGGTGAAGTTGAACCCGCAGCCGGAGATCAAGGCGGGCAAGGTCGCCTATCCGAAGTCCGAGATGATGACGTTTGCGGACGAGAAGGTGCCGGTGTTTCAGAAGCCGTTCCGGCTGACGCAGGACGTCACGCTCGACAAGTCGGCGAAGCCCGGATCGACCGTGACCGTTTCAGGGATGGTGAACTATCAGGCGTGCGACGACCGGGTCTGCTATCCGCCGGAATCGGCGCCGGTCACCTGGACGGTGGTCGTAAAGTGAGATTTGTGGGATTCGCGGCCGCGGTTTGTACGGCCGCCTGTCTGGACGCGTCGATGGGCCCCTCGCGTGGTGTGACGATGGATGGCCTTGTCGGGGACTTGCGCCACCAAGGCGTGACCGTCTCCAGCGGTGGCAATGAGCCACGCGAATCGTTTCCATTTTTTTCCGTTCAGGCGAAGCGATTACGCATCAATGGAGACGACGCCGACGTCTTCGAATACACGACAGACGCTGTCGCGACCAGGGAGGCCTCGACGGTTTCGCCTTCCGGCACACCAATCGGCACCACGCAAACGACGTGGATCTCTGCGCCGCGGTTCTACAAAAGGGACCGTTTCATTGTCCTGTACGTTGGCGCCAATTTGACGGTGGTTCGCGCGCTCGAAGCGGTGTTCGGAAAGCCATTTGCGGGCGGGATATAAGGCGTCGCACCTCGCGATTCTCTCGTTCGTACTGGGCACTTGCGGTATGATCGTCGCCGCAAGCACCCCCGGCTTCGTCAAGTCGTTTAGGAGGGAACTCTATGCGTCTACTCATCGATCGTCGATCGATCTGTGCCGTCGCCGCTTTGGCCGTCAGCTTTGTGGCCGTCACGTCAGCCACCCATTCCTGGGGCGGCTACCATTGGGCGCGGACGACGCCACAGTTCACGCTCAAGCTCGGCAACAATCTCACCACCGCCGACTGGAGAGCGCACCTCTCCCAGACGTCGAGCGACTGGAACTCCGGAAACAGCGCCGTGCTGACCGCCATCGTCGCCGGGCAAGCGACCAAACGGTGCGGGATGGTCGCGGGGACGACTCAGGTCTGCAACGGCACCTACGGCAATAACGGGTGGCTCGGACTCGCGTCGATCAACATCGCCAGCGGTACCCTGCACATCACTCAGGGCTCGGCGAAGGTGAACGACACATATTTCAACACGACCACATACAACAACCCCAACGAACGCGAACATGTCATGTGCCAGGAGGTCGCCCATACGTTCGGCTTGGACCACCAGTCGACGGATGGCAGCTCGCTGAACACCTGCATGGACTATTTTTCGAACACGGGCGTGAACGCCACCAGCCTCCTGAGCACCATGCCGAATGCGCACGACTTCGACGAGCTCAATATCATTTACGCGCATCTCGACAGCTCGACCACGGTGGCGGCCCTGACGTCAATCGCCTCGTCGGCGTCGGACGTGACGGACGACCCGAACAGCTGGGGTCAGCGCGTCAGTCAGTCCGCCAACGGCCGCAGCTCGAGCTACCAGAACGCCAACCGTGACGGATCGTTGACGCTCACCCACGTGTACTGGACGACAGAAGCCGCGGCGAGTTGCCCGAGCTGCGATCACCGGTTCGATCGTTAGCGAGGTCCCAGTTGGTGTCCGGCGAAGCAGCGGCCTCTCCACGCGTGGGTGATGCTGCTGTCTCGCCGGACTGACAAGAGTTCGGGAACGTCGGCGCGTAGAAGAGACGACCGAGCAGCGGGTAACCCCAGACGAGTCCGAGCGCCGTCGAGACGCAGCCGACGACCAGCGACACCGCGCGGGCCAGACCGCGATAGTTGCCCGCACGCGCGAGCGGCCAGCCGAGCAGGCCAGACAGCGCCGCCATGCCCAGCGTGGACCCCAACCCGAACACGACCATGTAGGTGAGTCGCGCGGCCGTTGACGGCAGCGTCGTCAACACGAGCGCGGTGAGCGCGCCGCTGCCGGCGAGTCCGTGAATCGCGCCGACGAAGAGCGGCCGGCGCGCAAGCGTCCATGTGCCGATGTGGATGTGCGCCGGCGCGCCGTAATGCACGTGCACCGTGTGGCCGTGATGATTTGACGTGCGCCGGCCCCGCGGGGCCCTGGCGCGCGGCGAGGTACATCGCGCGCAGGCCGAGGCCGACGAGCATCAGCGCCACGCAGAACTCGGACGATAGGCAACATTCGCGTTGACAGAAGGCCCGTTCTCCCGACACAGCGCAGATCAGCGCCCCCTCACGGCGGCGATTGTGACTGCCGGCCGACGGCGTGTCACACGCGAAGGCCACGGTGTGCCTGCGGCGGCGCGCCGCAGGCACACCTCCAGCAGACCGACGTGCGGACCGTCGCTCAAGAACACGGGTCGAACACCGCGGCCTCGTCGTCCCAACCAGCCGCGTCGGGAACGCCCGCGAGCCGCGGCGGCGCACGGGCGGGACGTGGCGCGGGCGTCCCGGTCGGCAGGGCGAGATGCCGGAGGATCGTCGATCACGGCCGCCTCCTTGATGAGCGCGATCAGAAGCAGGCGGCCACCACACCGAGGACACGCCAGAACGTCGATCCCAAACGTTCGGGCATGAGGGCTGCCCACGTCTGGCCGCGGGCGTGGCGCCGCGCGGTCTCTGCGGGGTCCGCCTCACGAGCTGGTTCGGTGGCCGACTCCCTCACCCCCGCCTCGCCACCAGCCCCTGACGTCTGGCGCCGCACCACCGCAGACCGCCACGCCGCTCGGGGTCCCGCACGCCGTGGTAGAGAATCAGGTTGATGCGCGGCCGCGGCACGAGCACCGCCAGCCGGCCCAGGAACTCGATCGGGTCGAACACCACGTGCGTCGTGCCATCGGCCCATTGATGCCGTACCTGCAGCAGCACCTGCCCGTCGCCGGTCACGCGCACGCGGTCTCCCGCCACCGGCGGCGGCAGAGTATAGCGGTACACGCGCTCAAGCTGCTCGCGGTGCCCCGCCGGCACGACGAGGCCCGCATGCAGATCGAAGCCGTTCGTCCGTGCGTGACAGTCTCCGGGCGATCCTGAAGGTACTTCGCGCCGCCGGAATGATCGGAATGCCCGTGGCTGACCACGATGTACTTGATGGACGCCGGATCCAGCCCCAGCTTTTTCAACCCGCCCACCACCTCGTCGTCAACCGAGTAGTCGAAGATCGCGTCGATGAGGATGATGCCCGGCGGACGTCGTCACTGCCCACGCCGAGTACTCGGTCTGGCCGAGGAAATAGAGGTTGTCGAAGACTTTTACCGGTTCGGCGTGCCACGTGGAGCGAGGCGGCGGTCCGGCGGGTCGCGGCGTGGCCGGCGGGACCGCTTCCGCGCAAATCCGGTTGAAGACGCCGGCGACATCCGTCCCCGCCGCCGCTTTCGCGGCCGCCATGTGCGCGTCGACACGGCTGCCGGACGATTGCGTAATCGCGCCCGTGGCGCCTAAACCCACACCACGGCGATCGCCACTGAGACTCCCACGAAACGTGTGCTCACGCCTGACGTCCCTCGTTCTCTTCAGGTGAATCCATTTCGCGCAGGATCGCGGCAAACCGCGGATCCGAGTGCAGCGTGCGGTACTCCGGCATGTGGCGCGCCGAGAGGATGAAGGGCGGCTCGCGTTCGTCCCATGCGCGTCGGGCGAATGACAGCGCTTCCTCATGTTGTCCGGCAGCTTCGGCCGTCAAGACCAGGTGCGCCAACGGAACGTAGGTGCGCGAGGCGCGTTCCAGCAGCTCGCGATGCAAGGCGCTCGCCTCCGCCGGCTTCCCCCATCGCCCGAAGACTTCCGCCATGCTGGAGAGGGCGAGCGAGTGGCGCCCCGACATCCCTGCGGCAGCCTCGAACGTGGAGACCGCCTCTTCGAATCGTCCAGCCATTCCGAGTGATAGGCCGAGCGCCCAACGCGCCACGAACGACTCGGGGTCCTGTTGAACGGCCCGGCGGCACGTTTCGATCGCCTCGTCCACCCGGCCGGCTGTGTACAGACAGGCCCCGAGGATCATCGTGACGTACGCGGACAGCGGATCGATGTCGAGCGCGCGGCGGGCTTCCGCGATGCCCTGCTCGAATTCCCCGCGGGCCCATTGGAAATAGAAGAGCGCGTACCAGCAGCGGCCCAGCACGTAACTCGGACTGAGCTCCAGCGCTCGCTCGAACTCCTGCTTCGCCATCGCGCGGTTGTTCTCGTACAGTAAGGTCGCACACGCCAGCGCGGTGTGGCCCGCCGCGGACGCGGGATCGAGTTCGATCGACCGTGTCGCTGCCGCCATCGCCTGTGGCTTCGACTCAGAGCCTCGCACGGCCCCGGAGTACGCCAGCACAGTGAACGCGTCGGCGATGCCGGCCCAGGCCAGCGAATAGCCGGGGTCGATCTCGACCGCCTTCCGGAACAGGTCGAGCGCGGGCGGAATGCTCGCGCCTCGCCGATCGAGCAGCGCGCGGCCTTTCAAGTAGAGCTGATACGCCTCGATGTTCGTCGTGGCCGGTTCGACCAACCGACCGGCGCTGCCGCCGGCGAGGGTCACTCTTAACCGCTCGACGATCGCCTTCGCGATCTCATCCTGCACGTCGAAGATGTCCTTCAGCTCGCGGTCGTACCGCTCCGACCACAGTTGAAAGCCATCAGCCACGTCGCTCAGCTGCACCGTGATGCGCACGCGATCCCCGGCCCGCCGCACGCTGCCTTCAAGCACCGTCGTCACGTTCAGCTTCTCGCCGATGGTCCGCAGGTCGTCGCCCTTGCCCTTGAACGAAAACGCCGACGTGCGCGCGGCGACCCTCAGACCCTTCAGCGGCGCGAGGGCGTTCAGGATTTCTTCGGCGATGCCGTCGCAGAACCAGTCCTGGTCCTTCGCGGCGCTCATGTCGGCAAAGGGCAGCACCGCGATCGAGGCGACGCGTTCCGCCGGCCGCGCAGCGATCTCGGGCGTCGCGGGCCTGGCGGCCCAACCAGTCCCCGATTCCAACGTCCGGCGTTGGGCTTTCAGTTCGACCAGAATTTCGTTGGCCGTCTGGATGCGGTCGCGCGGGCGCTTCTCGAGACACCGCCCGATGAGACGACACACGTCTCCGGGTATGTCAGAGCGCCGTTCCCCAACCAGCGTGGGGTGATCTTTCAAAATGGACGACATGAGCGCTGGCGAGGAATCGCCCCGAAACGGACGCTCGCCGGTCGCCATCTCATACAGCATGATGCCGAGCGAAAAGAGGTCGGTGCGATGATCGAGCGGTTTGGCTTCGATCTGTTCGGGGGACATATACGGCATCGTGCCGACAATGGTCCCGGCCTGTGTGAGCCCGAGGCAGGTGACGTCTTCACCCGAGGTGGACGCGTCCGCGTCAACCGCCCGCGCCAGTCCGAAGTCGAGGACTTTCACATTGCCGTCGTCAGTCACCATCACGTTCGCGGGTTTCAGATCGCGGTGGATGAGGTGTTTCCGGTGCGCCGCCGAAAGCGCGTCGGCCAGCGCGATCGCGATGTCGAAGAACGGCTTCAGCGAAAGCCCACCCCGAGGGATCTCCTGGTCGAGCGTGTGCCCCTCGATGAGCTCCATCGTCATGAAGGGAACACCATCGTGTTCCTCGATGGAGAATATGGTGACGATGTGCGGGTGGTTGAGCGCGGCGACGGCCCGGGCTTCCCGTCTGAAGCGCTCCAGGCGGTGGGGATCGGCCGCCACTTCCCTCGGCAGGATCTTGAGGGCCACGTCGCGACCGAGCCTGGTGTCGGTGGCGCGATACACTTCGCCCATTCCACCCGCGCCCAAGGGAGCCTGGATCTCGTAAGAGCCGAGGCGCTGGCCTGATGAAAGGCTCATCCGGCCTGCCCGCTCATGTTGTCTGAGTCATGTAAGGCTCTGCTGTTGGTCGGCGACGCGTTCGGACTGACCGATGTTACTCCAGCCTGAATTTTAGATTGCAGAGTTCAGATTTCAGATTTCAGACTGCCCTGCGACGCGGGAATCTTCAGCAGCACGTAGGTGATGTGTTTCCCGCTCGGCACGAGGAAGCTGTGCCCCTCGCCGCTCTCGACGAAGACGATGTCGATGATGGCGTCGTGCTGCTCGGGGTTGCCGTCGGCGTCGCGATACAGCATGCGGAATCGATGGCTCGTTTAGTCAGCCAGCGTCTCGCGCGATGAATGGTCGTCTCCGACGTGCGTTGAGAGCGCGGCGTCGCGTCCCCTGAGATCGCCCGCCTTCCACAACGCACATCCCGGCGGATCGGC
The DNA here is from genome assembly GCA_043759095.1 of Acidobacteriota bacterium. Classification (GTDB taxonomy): domain Bacteria; phylum Acidobacteriota; class Vicinamibacteria; order Vicinamibacterales; family CAVVIG01; genus CAVQFC01. The sequence goes on from JAYVMG010000650.1 coordinate 11,836, forward strand.
CGCCAGCACCGGAGCGGCCAGCAAGGCCGCCGCGCACGTGCAGAGAAGCTGCGGACCAGACAGAAATCCTGTGCGATTGCAAACACCCGGGCTGCCGGTGATCGCCAGCTCAGGCGACCGCTGACTCCTCGCCGGCCCGCGCGCGCGGTTCGTTGAACAGCGCGCGCGTATTGCCGTTCTTCGACAGCAGGAGCTGGAACGTGCCAGTGTGCCGCTCGAGAAACGTCGCTTCGCTGGACGCGAGATACAGATCCCACATCCGGATGAAGCGCCCGTCGAAGCCGAGCGCGCGCACTGCGTCAATCGACGCGTGGAACCGTTCGCGCCACGCGCGCAGCGTCCGCGCGTAGTGGGTCCCGATGTTCTCGGCGTGATACATCGACAGCGCGGTCGTGCGCGCAAGGCTCTTGATGATCTCCCCGACCGACGCAAGTTCGCCACCCGGAAAGATGTACTTCTCGATCCAGTCCGGTGACGCGCGATACACCGGGAACCACTGGTCGTCCATCGTGATGGTCTGCAGCAGCATCACGCCATCTGGCGCCAGCAGCCGATCGACCGCGCCGAAGTAGTCGTCGTAGTGGTTCAGGCCGACGGCCTCGAACATCTCGATGCTGACGATCTTGTCGAACTGCCCGGACAACGTCCGGTAGTCCTCGCGCAGGACGGTGATTCGCGACCCGGCCTCACCCAGCCGTCTCACCCACTCTCGGGCGTGCCGGTGCTGCTCTTCGCTGATTGTCGTCGTGGTCACACGGCATCCGTACCGCGTCGCCGCCCAGGCGGCGAAGCCGCCCCAACCTGTGCCGATCTCGAGCACGTGATCGTCCGGCCCGAGATCGAGCTTGCGGCAGATGCGGTCAATTTTCTGCTCCTGTGCGGTTTCAAGGGAGTCGTGCGCCGACTCGTAGAATCCGCACGAGTACATCAGGTGCCGCGTATCAAGGAACAGGCGGAAGAAATCATTCCCAAGATCGTAGTGATGATGGATGTGATCGCGGCTGCCGGACACGGTGTTGTTCCGGAGGCGGCGCGCGACGAGGCCCGCGGTGCGGTTCACCAGACGGACGAGGCCCCCTCGGGACTCGACGTGAGACATGTTGCGCAGCATCAACCGGATCAGCGTGACCAGGTCTGACGTCCACCAGTCGCCGTCCATGTACGACTCGCCGATGCCGATGTCGCCGCCGGCGAGCGCGCGCGTGAAGAAGCGATCCTTGTCCACATGCATCACGCCGTGGAGTTCGCCAGCCGGATCGCCGAACCGGTGCGTCTGCCCAGCGGTCAGCTGAAACGTTCCGCCCTGCAGCGTGTCGAGGCCGCGCAGAAAGAGTGTCTTAGACAGTCGGTCGATCATAAACAGGCACGCCTTTCCACCAGAGCTTCAGTGCTTCCCAGTGAATGCCGGCGACGATGCCGGCGGTCATGAGCGGATGCCGCACGAGGGCGCGGCGCAATTCTGTGGCGGTCCAGGGCCGTCGCTCGAGCCTGAGCGTGGCATCGAACGACGTCACGCCGTCCTTGACCGTCTCCATGTGCGCAACGAGCGACGCGGCCGGAGTGGAAAGATCGAACGTGTAGTCGAGGTCCTGGTCCATGAATGGAGACACGTAGAGTTGCTTCGCCGCCGTATCGTGCGGCTTCACCCAGTAGTGATGGCGGCCCCCGAACGTATTACTCACCTCAGCGAGCACCAGCTGCAGCTGCTCGTGGCGATCGAAACAGTAAAAGAACGAGACGGGATTGAAGCAGTAGCCGAGATACCGCAGATGCGTGAGGAGAAGGATCCGGCCGACCGGAAGAGCGACGCCGTACTTCGCGGCGTCCTCCATCAGGCGTTCGCGGAGCGGCATCTGTGGATCGCCGAGGTGATCGCGGTCGTCAAACGTCGCCCAGTTGAAACGGTTCCAGCTCGTGAACGCCGAGGCGCGCATCAACTCGCCAATCCGATCAACGTCGAGCAGCACCATGAACAACGGGTACGTGAACGCGTGCGGCGCCGGCGTGAACCGGCGATGGCGCAACGTGCCAAGGTAGACGCCGGACTCGATCACCACTCGACTCCCAGGGTGCGAGCGACGCGGAGCGCCGATCGCACGCCGTCCTCGTGGAACCCGTAGAACCAGTATGCCCCGCAGTAATGCGTCCGATTGACGCCGCTCACCTCGCTCCACCGCGACTGGGCGGTGATGGCCTCGCGCGTGTACAGCGGGTGCGTGTAGACCATCTTCCGCAGCACCCGGCGGTCATCGATGCTGCCGTTCGGGTTCAGCGTCACGCAGTACTCCTCAGACGTGTCGAGTCCCTGCAGTCGGTTCAGGTGATACGTCACCGTTGGCGGTGCGTCGTGCGCGCCGAGACGGTAGTTCCACGAGGCCCGCGCGTCAGCCAGTCTCGGCAGCTGCGTGTCGTCGGTATGCAGCCACGTCTGGTTCACCGTCGTTGTGAAGCCGCCGAAGATGTCGCGCTCGCGGTCGGTGGCGTCGGCCAGCAGCGGCAGCACCTGATCGCCATGACACGCCAGGACGACATCGTCGAACGTCATCGGCGCACGATCGGCGAACAGGATCGTGGCGCCCTCCTCGCTGCGGAGAATCGTCTGAATGTTCACACCGGCGACAACGCGATCGGCGAGCGGCGACGTCAGCATCGGGATGTACGTGTGGCTGCCGCCGCGCACCACCTTCCAGGTCGGATGCGTGTGGAGACCCAGCATGCCGTGGTTCTCGAAGAAGCGGATCAGCGTCAGCGCCGGGAAGCTGCGGATGGAATCGAGCGACGACGACCAGACCGCCGACGCGATCGGAAACAGATAGCGGTGCGTGAAGTCCTCGCAGAATCGATGCATGTCGAGGAAATCACCAAGCGTCAGCGCGTCCGCATCGGCCGCGTCCAGCAGGGACGGCGCCACCCGATTGAAGCGCACGATTTCCTTCAGCAGCCGAAGGTGCGAGAGGCTGACCAGGTTGCGCCGCTGCGCAAAGAAGCCGCGCGCGCCTCGGCTGCTGTATTCGAGGCCGGTTCGCGCGTCCGACACCGCAAAGCACATGTTTGACTCGCGCGTCTCGACGCCAATCTCGGCGAACAGGCGCACGAGGTTCGGGTACGTCCGCTCGTTGTGAACCAGAAACCCGGTGTCGAGGGACAGGCCGTTGAAGAGAACGGTGTGGGTGTGGCCTCCCAGCCGAGTGTCCTGCTCGAACAGCCATACGCGGTGGCGCCGGCTCAGAAAATACGCGGCAGCCAGCCCCGAGATCCCCGCGCCGATGACGGCGATGTCCTTCATGAAATCGATCAGATCTACCAAACCCGTGCGCGTCTGTCAATCTTTT